>JBGOXC010000025.1:0-8984 GCA_041478935.1 Dehalococcoidia bacterium | reverse complement strand
GATCAAGGAAGGCAAGTTAGACGAAGCTTTAGCCCTGATTAAAAAGACCCTTCCCTTCCCCGCCATTATCGGTAGAATCTGCACACACCCCTGCGAAGCTAAGTGCAAACGCGGCGAGGTCGAGGAAGCTATATCCATCAATGCCCTTAAGAGAGCGGCGGCTGACTTCGGTAAATATGCTGATGATTTGTCCATCGCCGCAGCCAAGAAGGAAAAAGTAGCTATCGTCGGCGGCGGCCCGGCCGGCCTGATGGCGGCTTATGACTTGCGCAAGATGGGTTATAAAGTCACTATTTTTGAAGCGAATTCTAAACTGGGCGGCATGATGGCGGTGGGTGTACCGGAGTTCCGCCTCCCCCGCGATATCCTGACTAAAGAAACAGATATTATTAAAAAGCTAGGTGTAGAAGTCAAGCTCAATACCCGCGTGGGCAAGGACGTTAAACTGGAGGATTTGAAAAAGGATTATAATGCTGTCTTTATCGCCTCCGGCGCGCATAAAGGACGCAGCCTCGGCGTGGAAAACGAGCATGCCAAAGGCGTGATTGACGGCACGGAATTTTTATATAAAGTAAATACCGGCGAGAAAATTAAAGCAGAGGATAAAGTCGTAGTGGTGGGGGCGGGTAATGTGGCTATCGACTGCGCCCGCACCTGTGTCCGCCTCGGCTTTATTTACGTTAATATCGTCTACCGCCGCTCCCGCGCCGAAATGCCCGCCATTGCAGAAGAAGTCGACGAGGCGGAGCACGAGGGTGTCAACCTTACCCTCCTATCCGGTCCCAATAAGGTCGTGGTGAAAAACGGTAAGGTAGCCGGACTGGAATGCATTAAGATGGAGCTTGGCGAGCCGGATTCCAGCGGCCGGCGCCGTCCGGTTCTTATCAAGGGCTCGGAATTCGTTATCGAAACCGGTCTTATCATCGCCGCAGTAGGTGAGGAGCCCGACTTGGCTTTTATGACTGGCGATGCCGCTAAAGTAGTGTCCGGCGCTTATATCAAGACCGACCCGGTGACGCTGGAGACTAATGTCAAGGGCGTTTTCGCCGGCGGCGATGTCGTTACCGGCGCGGCTACGGTTATCCAGGCGCTGGCGGCGGGACGTAAAGCCGCTAAATCTATCGATAAATATTTTAAAGGCGAGTCGCTCAACGTCGGGCGTGAAGGCGAAGCCGTTTTTGAGAGCCAGCTGATTGTAGATACGTGGGGCATTAATCAGGAGCCCCGTTCAGTTATGCCGACGCTATCAGTCGCCAAGCGAAAAGTTAACTTTAAAGAGGTGGAAACCGGTCTAAGCAAGGCGGCGGCGATTAAAGAAGCTAGCCGCTGCCTCCAGTGCGACTGCAAGCTATGTATCAATCTTTTAGCTTGCCCGGCGCTGATAATGGATAATGGCAAGGTCGTGGTGGATGCCTCCGGCTGCCCGGGCTGCGGAGTCTGCGCCCAAGTCTGCCCCTTCGAGGCAATAAAACCAGGAGAGTAAGATGGCTACAAAGAAAGAGATTAACATCATCATATGCGGGGTTGGCGGACAGGGTGTAGTGCTGGTTTCCGAGCTGCTCGGTAGCGCGGCGGTGCGGGGCAACGTAGCGGTGAAAGGCTCGGAGGTATTAGGGATGGCGCAGCGTGGCGGCTCGGTTTTTAGCAACTTGAGACTTGGCGGCGACGTTATTGCTCCGATGACCCCGGAGGGTAAGTGCGATGTCCTTATCGCCGTGGAGCCATCGGAAGCCTTAAGGAATATCCAATACCTGGCGAAAAACAGCGTGGTTGTCCTTAACACTACTACCGTCCTGCCTTATACCGTGTATCTCGGCCAGAGCGGCTATCCCACCCAGGATGAAATTATTGGTAAGCTTCGTAAAGTCACCGACCACATAATTTCGCTGGACGCCAGTGGTCTGGCTAAACAGGCGGGGAGCGCACAGGCGGCTAACGTGGTCATGCTTGGGGCGTTATTCGGTACGGGCCTGATGCCAGTAAAAGACGAAACGGCTAAAGAGGCTATTCTGGCGCGCTTTAAAGCCAAGGTGGGGGAGATTAACATTAAAGCCTTCGACCTTGGGTATGAGCACGTGAAAAAGGCGCTGAAGGCTGCAGTCTAGTCTTTTCCCTAATGATATTTCTGGTAATAATCAGTGTTGGCGCGGCTTTTGGCGACTGACGAAGCCGATTTCGCAATATCCGGCAGATTCACTCCCTGCTTTTTTAAATTTTCACGTAAAGCCTTATAGTCCACCTTCCTTGGCTCTATCCCCGCCTTAATCGCCATAGCCGCCGCGGTGCCTGCCGCCTGACCGTAGGCGATGCAGTTGGGAATGATGTTGAAAGTCTCATTTATCGTATCCGCCGATGAAAATGCGCGCCCCGCCACCAGCAGCCCGTCCACCCTTTTAGGCACGAGGCAGCGGTAGGGGAAGCAAAGAGTGGGATGCTTGTTGGAAATCTCGCCGTAGTCGTTATTAGCCAGCACGGCAATCGTGTCCTCGAAGACCTCGTCTGTCTCAAGGTCTTTTTCGGTCAAGACATATTCCCCTATAATCCTCCGCCCGCCTTGCGTGCCCAGCTGCGGGGCTGTCAACATAATGAAGGCTTTCTCAAAGCCCGGCACGTATTTTTTCATGAAGTCGTGCGTGATTATCGCCCGCCGTCTGGCTTGAATATCTATCTTTGTCAGCTGCTCCACGTCCATGGCGTCGGTGCGCTGGGGCTGCGCCTGCATGCTGTGGTACCAGACGGTGTTGGGCTGGTTTTTCAGAATGCCTTTAAAGAAAAACGGATAACCGCCCAATTGTCCTAACTCACGCATCAGTTCCTTATATTTTTCCGGCTGTGACGCTTTAAATTTATCGTGCTTCCTTAAATTGACGTTGGTCATCCACCAGACAAAAGCCAGCCAGGCCGTGCGACGCTTATTATCGCACTCGTTATCGAACTCCGCCCCCGCCGCCACGAACATATCCCCATCGCCGGTGGCGTCAATAATTACCTTGCCCAGGATAGCTTGCCGTCCGCTCTTGCTTTCAAAAAAGACTCCTGTGACAGCGTGATTTTCCATGATGACCTGCGTGCCCCAGGCATGCAGTAAAAGCTCCGCCCCCGCCCCCAGCACCATATCATTCAGCTCGCTCTTAAGTATCTCCGGGTCGATCACGGCGGAATAAAGCACCCGTTGCTGCCCGCTCTGGTCTTTACGCACGTAGAACCACCCCAAATTGGCGTCGAGGTAGTAGTCCACCGCTTTTTTATCAGCGGAGCCACGGTCCTTCTTCTTGGTATAGGTGGTACCCCCCCGCTTATCCAGCCGGTCGATAAGCTCCATCGTCAGACCGTAAATATGCTGCTTGCCGCTGATATCAGAGAGGTTGGGGATGATGTTTACCAGACCCCCCGTTGCCATACCCCCAAGATGCCCGTACCTTTCGATTAATACAGTCTTCGCGCCGCTTCGGGCGGCGCTAATCGCTGCGGCAACGCCGCCCGGTCCACCGCCTACCACCACCACATCCGCTTCCCGCCACACTTTAATATCGCGGGCTGGTTCTCTGACTGTTTTCATCATCCCTCCAAACAAAAGGGGGTAGTTTTTGCTACCCCCTGATTGGTTACTATATCTCTATCTTGGTTATTCCTGTTTAATGCGGTGGCGTGAAGGCACGGCCAACCAGCGCCGGGCCGGTGTATTTATAATCAACCTTTTTGGTGACGTCCGGTAGTGGCACGCCCTGTTTGGCGAGCTGCTTCTGCAGGGCTTTGATGTCTACCTTCTTTACACCAACACCGGCTTGCAGCGCCATAGCGGAGGCTGTACCGGCGGCTTCGCCGAAAGCAATGCAGTGCGGGATTAGGTTGAAGTAGTCCTGGACATGCATATCGGAGGAAAAAGCGCGGCAGGCCACCAGGAAGTTATCCACATTCTTCGGCAGCAGGGCGCGGTAGGGTATATACATGTTAGGATGGTTCAGTGAATCATTGCCGCGGTCGAGGTCCGGGAAGATAGCGATGGTGTCCTCGAACGGCTGGTTATCCGCCAGGTCTTTTTCGGTCAGCCAGTATTCCCCAATCATGCGGCGGCTGGACCGGGTGCCGAGCTGTGGGTCCGTGAGTACGAGGAAAGCCTTTTCAAAACCCGGTACGTTCTTGCGGTAGAACTCAATGGTCTTGCCGGCGATTTTATGTCCCAGAAATTCAACGCGGGTCAGCTCTTCCACGTCAATCTGGCTCTTGTTGGGGTAGCGGCTGTGGAACCAGACTATCGAATCCTGATCGGGGAGGTTGCTGGTCATAAAACCGCCCTGTCCGCCGTATTCATTGGCTTTACGCATCAAATCCATGAATTCCTTCATATTGTTCTTGCGGAAATCCATCGTTTTCTTATAATCTACTCCCCCAATCCAGAAGCAGACAGCGAGATTGGCGATACGGAAGTTAGCCGGGATGTCGGTTTCGCATTCAATATTGGCGTAAGGGAAGAGGTCGCCGTCGCCGGTGGAATCGATGACCACTTTGCCGAGGATTGCCTGGCGGCCGGACTTGCTCTCCATAATGACGCCCCGGCAATGATTACCTTCCATAATAGGCTCGGTGCCCCAGGCATGGCAGTAGGTCTTGATACCGGCTTCTTCGACCATCTCATTGAGGATAATTTTAGAAATTTCGGCGTCGATGATGGCAGCATAACTCACACGGTCAAGGCGCGTATAAAAAAAGCTCCGCTGGAAGTAATATCTAACGAGTTCTGGGTCCATCGAGCCCCAGTGTTCTTTCTTAGGCATGTCTACCGCTTTGCGAGCTATCAAGCGGTCAATCCACTCCTGTGTAATGCCGGCAATTTGTTGCTTGCCGGTATAATCGGCTAGCTGCGGGATAATCGTTACCAATCCGCCGGTGCCCATGCCGCCTAGATAGCCATAACGCTCAATAAGGACGGTGTCTGCGCCGTTCCTGGCTGCCGAGACCGCTGCCCCGATACCACCCGGCCCCCCGCCTACAACCACGACATCAGTCTGGCGGATGACTTTCGTATCCCTGGCTTTTTCGCGGATATAATTGCCATTCTTGGTCATAGCTCTGCCTCCTGGATAGGATTTATTGTACAAATTATACTAATCTAATCAAAAGCATATAAGATATATCGTCATCCTGTCAAATTAATCAATCCGGTTCTGTCGCTGTCTTGATTACGTTCACTAGCAGCTTAACAAATCTCACCACTAGACTGACACCGAAGCCTATGGCGAGGAAGATTAAGAATACCCTTACACCCAGCGTCGTCCAGCCGGCGGCTTCGCTATTAGGTATCACGTTAAAGTCAAAGGGAAAAACCACCAGTAAGGTGAGCACCGAAGCCAGATTAAAACCATTGGTGATAACGTGAATCGAATCCCGGACGACTTTGTTATTAACGATGAGCAGCACGATATTCCCGATAATGGAAATTGCGAGCGCGGTGTTTAAAATCGGCAGCCAGGCATGTATATCGTTAGTGAAAAACGATTCCCAGGTCCATGATTTAGTTGTTGCATGGTAGGTGTAATAGGCGATGTACTGGTAAAAGAAGTTAAAAACTACCAGCAGGACAATACTCCAGAAGATGCTAAAGGATGGTAATGCTACTCCTCTTTCCGGTTTGCATACGAAAAAGTCCTCTGCTTTTTTCTTGGGTTTTTCTTCGATAGCGCCAGCGGTAGTTGGCGGCGGCGGAGCGGCGGCTGCCTTGGCTGCCGGAGGCGCTTTACCTTTTTTTCGTGGTGGCGGAGGAGGAGATGCAGGTGGGGAGCTCTCTGGCATGTTTATCGTTATCCCCACCAACATTTCGGCAATATCGCCGGCCAGCGGTAGTTTAAAACGCTCGCCTTGATAGGCTTTATACATCAGCACTATCCACAGAATAAATCCAAAAATCCAGATAATGGTGGAAAAGACCCAGCCGAAAAAGGGTATCCAACCTAAGATAGCGGTCAGTATACTCAAACTACCGAAAACCACTATTGACTGGGCGGCGTGGAAGCGTACCCATTTGTTTTTCTGCTCCAGGATGAAGAAAATAATGCCGGTAACCCAGATGCCTAAGTAACACAGCACACCGACGATATTCTGGCTAAGGTTTATCGTGGACTCCGGCGGCTTGTGACCTCTTTCCCTTTCCAGTTGTTCTCTGGCTTCAATTCGGGCTTTTTCCTCTTCGTAAATTTTTCTTCTTTCCTCTGGCGTCAGCTTCATGGCATTCACCTCCATAAAGAAAATAACAATGGTTTGAAAATATTATACATCAAGCCATTACACGCGTAAAGATAGATTGCGTTATATCGAAATATACCAGTTGTGCTATATTATATCTAATGACACGGCGATAGGCACTTGGAAAGGAATCTGATTGTGGACATAGATAATGATAGTCTTATCAAAATGTACCGCACCATGCTAACCATCCGGCGTTTTGATGAAAGAGCGTCGAAAGACTTTAAAAAGGGTTTGGTGCCCGGCCTGGTTCATTCCTATAACGGCCAGGAAGCAATCGCTACGGGTGTCTGCGCTAATTTAAAAAAGGACGACTGTATTGTGAGTAATCACCGCGGGCATGGCCACCTTATCGCCAAGGGCGCGGACATGCGGCGCATGATGGCGGAAATTCAGGGGAAAAAGACCGGTTACTGCAAGGGTAAGGGCGGCTCGATGCACATCGCTGATTTTAGCATTGGTATCTTGGGCGCTAATGGTATCGTCGCCGCGGGACTCCCCATTGCTACCGGCGCTGCGCTGGCGGCTCACCTGGAGGGCAAGGGGCGTATCGTGGTGGTTTTCTTCGGCGACGGCGCCTGCCAGGAAGGCGAATTTCAAGAATCATTGAATTTAGCTTCGATATGGAAGCTGCCGCTCATCTTTGCCTGTGAGAATAACCAATACGGCGTTAACACCCCTTACACCTACGCCATCGCTGGCGGCGACATACCCCGCCGGGCGGCGGCCTACAACATGCCGGTGAAATCCGTCGACGGCAATGACCTTGTCACTGTCTATGAAACGGTAAAAGAAGTGGTCGCTGCCGTGCGCTCCGGCGAGGGACCCTATTTCGTGGAGTTTAAAACGTACCGCTGGTCATCACATTTTGAAGCCGACACCATCCCTGACCTCCGCCCCAAAGAAGAAATTGCCAGCTGGAAGAAACAGGACCCCATCCTCCGCCTGCAAAAGAAGCTGCTGGAAGCCGGCATATTAACCGATGCAAAAATCTAGGATATAGAAAAACAGGTGATGGCAGCTATTGAAGAGGCCGTCAGCTATGCGGTCGCCAGCCCCTTGCCTGAACCGGAAGATGCCATGGCAGATGTTTATTCTGCCTGAAAAGAGGAATAAAAGCGTGAGAAAGCTAGTTTATGCCGAGGCTGCCGCCGAGGCATTACAGGAAGAGTTCCGCCGGAACGAAAAAACGGTCTACATGGCGACCGATGCCCAGCCGGATTTAATCAAAGAATTTGGGGAGGAGCGGGCTAGAGTTACCCCTATTTCCGAGTCGGTCTTGGTTGGTAGTGCCATTGGCCTGGCGGGTTCCGGCTACCGGGCGGTTGCCGACCTGCGTATGGCTACCTTCGGCTTCGTGGCGATGGACCAGATGGTCAACCAGGCAGCCAAGATAACCTATATGTTCGGCGGGCAATCCACCTTCCCCATCCTCATCAGGATGACCATCGGGGCCGGCATGTCTTTAGCCGCGCAGCACTCGATTTGCCCCTACGCGATGTATATGAACGTTCCGGGTTTAAAAATTATCCTCCCCGCCACTGCTTATGATATTAAAGGGCTGTTAAAAGCCGCCTTGAGGGATAACAATCCCGTTATTTCCTTCGAGCACTCACTGCTGGGCAGACTCCCCGGCGAGGTGCCGGAAGAAGATTACACGATTCCTCTGGGGAAGGCGGATATAAAAAGAGAAGGCACTGACGTGACCATCGTGGCACTATCGCGTATGGTGCATGAAGCGTTGGCGGTAGCTGAAGAGATGGCAAAGGAGGGGATTTCAGCGGAAGTCATCGACCCGCGGACGCTGGTGCCGCTGGATAAAGACGCTATAAGAAAATCCGTCGCTAAAACCGGACGCTTGGTGGTTGTTGATGAAGCTTGCCAGACCTGCAGCGCGGCGGCGGAGATTGTGTCTTTAGTAACTGAAGACGCCGCAACATTTAGCCGATTAAAAGCGTCACCAAAGCGCGTCTGTGGTCGGGATGCCCCTATCCCCTATAGCCCACCCATGGAACGTTACGTTATACCGGATAAAGAAAGAATCAAGGCTGCCATCCGGCAGGTTTTATAGGAGTTTTATCGCTTTTCAGCTGGTGGTTGGTAAAAATTATACTCATTGCTACGCCGCTTAGGGAAAGACCAATTTGAAGGGATTGTTAAGCAGAGATAATGGTGAGCCGCGGAGGACTCGAACCTCCAACCTGATGATTAAGAGTCATCTGCTCTGCCAGTTGAGCTAGCGGCCCACATCCAACATTCTATCATTATCCGAAATCTTGTGACAAGCTGACGCCGCGTCTAATAAATAAATAAGCCCCCCGGTTTTTTCATCGCGGGGAGCTTTATTCATCGGTTCCGTATTGATTTTTTAATCATTAGTTTTGTATATTGGGCCAGAGCTTCACCCCCTGTATTGACGCTAAAAGATTCCCGTCTTCTGTCAGGATATCTTTGGCATTATTGATAGCAATATCCGGATGCTCAAGGCGGAATCGTTTTAGGATATCAGCACGTTCTTGTAAGAGCTGGCTTTCCTTCTTGTCATCGCCGCTTTGCTTAAAAAGTCTATTTTTTCTAATCCACAAAATGAGCATGGTATCCTTTCTCTTGTAGACTCTCTTTATTTCAATGCATTATTAGTTTATAGCTGTAGCGGATAATAAATCATAAATAGGCGGATAAAAGCTGTAAATAAAACATAAAATTATTAGGTGCTGGCACCCATATTTAGTTAGGAAAAACAT
>JBGOXC010000211.1:0-2918 GCA_041478935.1 Dehalococcoidia bacterium | reverse complement strand
TGCTGCTGGAGCGTACTAATCTGGACATCGATATGGTGGTTGAGGGGGATGCGATTAAACTGGCGCAGCAAATCAATAACGCCAATCACACCCAAATCACCGTCCACCCGCGCTTTGGCACGGCTAAACTTAAGTGGGTCAACCACAGCATCGACTTCGCTACCGCCCGCGCCGAAACGTACGCCCGACCCGGCGCGCTGCCCACGGTTAAGCCCGGCACGATTAACGACGACCTGGCGCGGCGCGATTTCACGATTAATGCTATGGCTATCGAGCTTAATCCACGGCATTTCGGCAAGCTTATCGACCCATTTGGGGGGAGGGATGATTTAAAAAAGCGGCTGGTGCGGGTGCTCCATGAAAAAAGCTTTATTGATGACGCGACACGCATCTGGCGCACCTTACGCTACGAGCAGCGGCTGGGCTTTCGCCTTGAGCCGGCGACCCGGCTGCTCATTAAGCGGGATATCGTTAATTTGAAAACCATCAGCGGAGACCGCATTCGGCACGAACTGGAGCTGGTGCTAAAGGAAGAGCAACCGGAGAAAGTGCTGCGGCGCGCTTATGAAATTGACGTGCTGGGGAAACTGCACCCGGCTTTGAAAGGCGATGACTGGCTAGTGGAAACTTACGAAGCAGCGCGCCAGCGCTGCCTGCCCGATATGCCGCATCCGGAGTTTTATCTGTCTCTATTATGCTATCGGCTAACACCGCATGATTTAGAGCACTTGACCAAATATCTACACCTGTCGAAAGCTACAGTACAAGTTTTAGAGGATACATTAGCCGTCAAAGAAAAAACCAGAGAGCTGGCAACACCAGGCTTGGCGCCGAGTGAGATTTACGAGCTTTTACACGGCTATCACCTGATAGCCTATACCGCTAATACTATCGGGGCGGATTCTGAAATCGCCGCGGAGCATATCGAGCTTTACCTGAACGTATTAAGGCATGTTAAGCCCGTCCTAAGCGGGGAGGACTTAAAGCGCTTAGGTATTAAGCAGAGACCCCGGATTAAAGAGGTTCTAGCCAAGTTACGCGAAGCGCGGCTGGACGGGAAGATAAGCAGCAAAAAAGAAGAGGAGGAGTGGGTGAGGGGATGGGGAATTAATTAGTAAATTTTTATTTGTCATTGCGAGGGCGAAGCCCGTGGCAATCTCCAGCTCAGCCTTCAGCCCATTCTTCAGATAAATCTCGCCAGTCTGGATTCATTTTATTGATTAAGGCTACTTTTGCCTTCCTTGACCAACTCTTAATTTGCTTTTCTCTTAAAATACAGCTTTCAATACTTTCGCCCATTTCATAATATACAAGCTTATTGATGTTGTATTTAGCTGTAAATCCTTTGATGAGCTTGTTTTTATGTTCGTAAATTCTTCTCAACAGGTCATTAGTAACGCCAGTATAGGTAACGGTATTAGTATCGTTGGCCATAATATAAACAAAATATTGCTTAACCATAGATAGAGATTGCCACGACCCGATCTTGTCGGGTCTCGCAATGACAGTTAAGTCTACTCCACCTTTTTAAATGCTTTGGCTGCCGAGCCGCAAATGGGGCATTTATCCGGCGCTTTATCCTTTACGGTGTTGCCGCACACCTGGCAAACGTAATAAGTAGCGTCCGCCGGCTTTTTACCTTCCTTCATCTCTTTAAAGGCTGCCTCAAAGTAGCCGTAATGGATTTTCTCCACCTTGTTCGCCCAAGTGAAGGATTTTTCTGCCCTGTCATTCCTCTCATGCACCGCCGTGTTAATATAAATCGGGTACATCTCGGTGAACTCCACGCGTTCGCCGATGCTCGCCCCAAGCAGGTTGTCCTTAGTCGTCCCGATAGCATCAATGACATTCAGGTGATTGCGGGCATGCACTAACTCCGCCTCCGCCACAGCGCGGAAGAGCTTAGCCACCTGCGGATAACCCTCCTTTTCAGCCTTCTCCGCGTAAAAGAGATAGCGTCGGTTGGCTTTACATTCCCCGCCAAAAGCCTCCTGGATATTCCTTTCGGTCAGGTATTCCATATTAACCTCCCAATAGTTTTTTAATCTTACATTAAGGACGGTACATAATGCGAGCCGGTTTGCGCGCCGGTATTCGCTGATATTTATATTTGGGATAACCCACCATCAGAGCGCCATAAGGGAAAAAGCCCTCCGGCAGCCCGACCGCTTCCATCATCGCCGGATAAGAACCGGCGCACATATAAAAGAACCCCGCCCAGCAACACCCCAGTCCAAGAGTATTCGCCGCCAGGTCAAAATATCCTAAACCCAGCGCGCAGTCCGTAGCCGCGATATTGTTATTTTTCTGGGCATAAGCTACGACCACCGCCGGAGCGTTCCACATAAACATATCCCTGCCAGCGTCAAGCTGTTCAATAATTCCCTGGAACATCGCCGCCATCTGCGGATTATTTTTCATCACAAAGCGCAGCCACTCTGCGCCGATGGCGGAAAGTTTACGCATATAAGCCCGGTCGTTGATAACGAGCCACTGCACGTCCTGCATGTTATGGCCGGTGGGAGCATAGCTGGCAACGTCAATAATACGCTCGATTTCTTCTTTAGGCACTGCTTTATCCTGAAATTCACGAATGGAACGCCGGCTCTTGATAAGCTGGGCGCACTGCTTAAAAGAGATTCCCAAAGATTTTTCGATTAGCGGCGTTTGTTCCGGTGGCATTTCCTTGTGTGTTAAGCTGCCGGTTGGGCAAATCCCCACGCAATGACCGCACCGCATACAGAATTCATCCGTCGCCGGCGCTTGACGCGGATAACTGCCCTCTTTACCCTCAATCATCCTACACATCATCGTGCAGATGCCGCATTTGGTACAAGTTTCCTCATTTACTTCAATTAAAGCCATTATGCAATCTCCTTAATGAATATTTTCATAGTGTTGCCGCCAGAAAAGACTTT
>JBGOXC010000202.1:0-3078 GCA_041478935.1 Dehalococcoidia bacterium | reverse complement strand
GGGGATAATCCAGAGCTATCTTGGGCCTTATGGGATGTTCGTTGGGTTAATTGTCTTTTATGCCGGCGGTTATGCCATCTCAAAGGTAACCAGCCTAGTTACCAACCACAAGCGAGGCGTATGGCTGGCATTAATAGCCGGACTGGCTGTAGTGATTTGCTGGGGAGTAAGCTACATAGTAAACATCGCCTACATCGTTAATATTTTAAAATTAGGTAGTGTCACCTATAACATACTAGAGATTACTTTCGCCATTATCGCCGTCGGATATGGTGTTTTTGTAGCTGTCAGCCGCCTTCGCTAGGTGATTCTTTCACATCCTCTTTTATATTCAACCATCATTTGGCAAAAAACCAATTGATTATTTTAATATCACGCTCCATGTCAACATAATGCTAAACTTGATAATTTCAGCGTGGAATAGTATAGTTTAACAGATGCCTTTACTCGTAATAGAAGATAAAAAATTGGATATTAAGTCCGACTCTTCCCGGCTTTTAAGTGAAATCAGTCGATTTATTACCCGAAAAAAAATCCACTCTTACGTCGTCGGCGGATTTTTGCGTGATACACTGCTGGAGCGCGATACAGCCGATATCGATATCGCCGTTGCCGCCGATGCGCTAGAAATAGCTAAAGAAGCAGCGGATGCTTTTAACGGAAAATTCGTCACCCTTGATGACGTCAACCTGGTGGGCAGGGTTATTATGCCCGACGGCAAGTGGCAAATTGATTTTTCCACGCTTCAAAGCGATATCTTTCAGGATTTAGCCCGTCGCGATTTTACTATCGACGCCATGGCAGTGGAGCTCGGTGCTGGTTTTAACACCAAAAACATCATCGACCCTTTTCACGGTCAGGATGACCTGCACCACCGACTGATAAAGGCCGTCAGCGATACCATCTTCAAGAAAGACGCCGTACGTCTTTTACGGGCGGTACGTCTTGCCGCGGAGCTTAATTTTACTCTTGAAAGCAACACGGAGAAACTCATCGCTCAAGACAGTTCGCTCATCACCGGCGTTGCCGGCGAAAGAGTACGCGAAGAGCTGCTGCGCTTATTGAATTTAAGCGGCGCCGGTTCGCATCTTTTTTACCTGGATAAGCTTGGACTACTCACCGCCATGATACCGGAACTCGCCGTGGCTAAAGGTGTAGAACAGCCCCAGGAACATACCTGGGATGTCTTCGACCATTCAATTCAGACAGTAGCGGCGACGGAATTCGTCCTAAGAGAATCTCCCTGGGAGTACGCCGATGCCGCGGTGCTCTCCGCAGTGCCCTGGTCGGAGAAAATTGAGGAACACTTTAACCGGGAAATAAGCAGTGGCAGCACAGCCAGGTCGATGCTCAAGCTGGCAGCGCTGCTCCATGATATCGCTAAGCCGCAAACCAAGACGACTGAAGGTGAAAGAACCCGCTTTCTCGGTCACGCGGATATCGGTGCTGAAACAGCCGCCGCCATCATGGAAAGATTGAGGTTCAGCAACCGCGAGATACAGCTGGTTACCTTGCTGATTAAATATCACCTCCGTCCCACCCAGATGAGCAACGAAGGTATGCCCAGCAATAGAGCCATCTACCGTTACTTCCGCGATACAGGTGAGGCGGGTATTGACCTGCTTTACCTTTGCTTAGCGGACCATCTGGCGGCGCGTGCGGCGGCGCTAGACCTAAATCAATGGCAGGAACACTGCCGCCTGACGGAGTATGTACTGGCAAAACACTTTACCGAGGAAACCCTAGCAGCACCGCCGAAAATTTTCGATGGAAATGATATAATAAGAATATTCAAGTTAAAACCCGGACCAAAAATCGGCGAACTCCTGGAAGAGCTACGTGAAGCGCAAGCAGCCGGTGAAATAACTACGCGGGAACAGGCTGTAGCATATATTAGGAATCTCCTTTCTGAAAAGAAGTGAAAATAAAAATTAATAATACCCGGAGAGAAATATGGCAAGAAGAAATACTCTAGTACTGTTATTAATAACTGTTATCTTCGCCCTGACGATTTGGGTGGTTTTTCCCTTACGCAGCAGCGTTGAGCTGACTTACCAGGGGAGTTTTTCAGCTAATACCACCACCGAACAGAAGCTAATAATCGTCGATCAGGCAATAACTAACATGCGGGAGCATATCGAGGCGCAAGGCATAAAAAACTACGATGTAGTGAACCTGGGCGGTTATAGTATCTTGGTAACACTTAGCGATTACAGAGATATTGATAGAGCCGAGCAAGTTGTCGGGCAAATCAGCAACTTCACGGTTGTAGATTCTACCGTGCAAGGAGAAAAACTCGGACGCAATCTACAACTTGGAATAGACCTGGCTGGCGGGGTGAAGCTGGTTTATCAAGTGAAACTCACTGATAATACGACCACTGACCAGCAGGCGATGATGGACCGAACGATACTCACCATTGGAAAACGTATTGATAGGTTTGGCGTCACCGAGCCGATTATCCAGCAGCTCGGCAACGACCTAATCATGGTGCAACTCCCTGGGTTCACAGATATTGAAGCCGCTAAAAGCCTCGTGGAACAAGCCGGCTATCTGGAGTTCCGTGAAATTGAGAAAAATAGCTCTGGCACTCTCGTCTACCTAAAAGATTATCTGGATAGCACAACTAATAATTTCTTTGACATCAGAGACAATACCAGCCGACTTTTCGTTAACGAAAATACCTCGGATAAAAACTACGGTAAACTGGTAGCGATAATATCCGTAAATGAAACCGGTCTGGTGTATACCGATGTTAATGGAAATCCGATTGACAAAGAAACTCTACGCACCTACGGTGATTCACCATCCTGGATTCTAGCCCGTGGTGATGACGGCACGCCACTCACCGGTGCTCTTTTATCAGATGCGCAACCAAATATCAACCAAAGTACCAATAAACCGGAAGTCAATATACAGTGGAACGATGAAGGAGCTGTAATCTTCGACCAACTTGCGGCGCGTCTGCATAATCCCTCTGGCGCAAGCGGAGCATATTCGTTGGAATACGCGCTGGGCATTTTCCTGGATAATAACCTCATTTCCGCACCGCAGATGGTGGCAGAAAAATACGAAGGC
>JBGOXC010000115.1:0-5044 GCA_041478935.1 Dehalococcoidia bacterium | reverse complement strand
CCAGAGCTACCGCATTGCCCGGGGTATTATCAAAGAGCGCCCTATAACCACCACACTCCAACTGGCAAAAATAATCGAGAGGACTATCGGCCGGAGAGGCAAGATACATCCAGCTACCAAAACTTTCCAGGCTTTACGTATTGCGGTCAATCATGAACTGGAGTATTTAGAATCCACCCTAAAGCAGGCACTCGACCTGCTCGGCTACGGGGGCAGGCTGGTAGTAATCAGCTATCACTCGCTTGAAGACAGAATTGTGAAGCAGTATATGCAACGAGAAGCCCGGGGTTGTATTTGCCCTCCAGAAACGCCGGTATGTATCTGTGGTCATACGCCGCGTATAAAGCTGCTTAATAGGAAGGTAGTTACGCCTACAGAAACAGAAATTAAGAATAATCCGCGCAGCCGCAGCGCCAAATTAAGGGCTGCCGAGTGTATAACATCGCAAAGCGATGGGTATGCAAAAACTAGCGACCATAAGTTTATCACTATTGCGAAGTCAAATAGCTGGCTCCGGCCAGTCTTGTTACAAAAATCCAGGATTTTTATCCTAGCCGCTTAAATTAAAGGGAGGTCGCCAAAAGCACACAATAACTGGATAACAAGAGTACCAAATCCAATCCAGTTTTTTAAGGAGGGAACATGAAAAAAAGCAATGTAATAACTTCTATTGATGTTGGTACTACCAAGATATGCACCATCATGGCAGATATCGTTGATGGGGTGCCCCGTGTTGTAGGTATAGGCATCGCGCCCTCCAGAGGACTGCATAAAGGTCTGGTGGTAAACATCCATGAAGCCAGAGACTCTATCCGCGAATCAGTGAAAAAGGCGGAACAGACCAGCAATTTTAAAGTGGAGACAGCTTATGTTGGTGTTACAGGGCGGCACGTAACCTCGAACAATAACCACGGGGTGGTAGCCATAACCCGCGGCGACCGCGTCGTGCACTCGGGCGATTTAAGACGCGTGCTGACCTCCGCACAGAGCGTAAAAATTCCATCCGACCGAAAGCTGCTTCACGTAATACCCCGCAGTTATTCGGTGGATGGCCAAGCGGGCGTGAAAAATCCCGTGGGCATGCATGGCTTCCGCCTGGATGTCGAAACTCACGTGATAACGACGGCGATAACCTCCATTCAGAACCTCGTTAAGTGCATCCGCAGCCTGGGGGTTGATATTGAAGACCTCATCCTGGAGCCTTTAGCCAGCAGCGAGGCTGTTCTCTCCGAAGATGAAAGACAGGTAGGCGTCATCATGGCTGACATCGGCGGAGGCACGACGGACGTGGCCATCTTTAGAGATGGCAGCATCTGGCACACCTCAATTCTGCCGGTGGCTGGCTATCAACTAACGCGCGACGTCGCCATCGGCCTGGGTTTGCCGTTTGAGATTGCCGAGGAAATGAAGAAGAAATACGGCAGCGTCATGCCGGTGTACGATAATAAGAAGAAGGGCGATACCGCTCCAGCTATTTCTCAAGACGGACATGGCGTTTCCTACCAGGATTTATGTGAGATTATCAAGGCTAGAGTCGAGGAAATCCTGAAGCTCATCGTACTGGAAATGCCGAACTCAAATTACGAGGAGCTTGTGCCGTCCGGGCTAGTGCTCACCGGCGGCAGCGCTAACCTCTCCGGTCTGGCGGCGCTGGGTAGAGAACTCCTCAATATACCAGTGAGAATCGGCGTCCCCACCAATACATGCGGTATCGGCGATATGCTCCAAGACCCGGCTTACGCCACTAGTGTTGGACTCCTGCTCTGGGGTAATAAATTCCAGAACAAGAATCGCTTTAAGGGCGGCGGATTCCCGGGGAACATCTTTAAACTAGCAGCACAACTTAAGAAATTATTCGGATAAAGTGTCGAGACTATAGGAAACATCCTAAAAGGAGGATGAGATGGCTAGAACGAGTTTCGTAGCAAATCCAGCTAAGATTAAAGTAATCGGTTTAGGCGGTGGCGGCAGCAATGCAATCACCAGGATGGTGAGAGAAAACATCTCGGGCGTCGAATTCATTGCGATGAACACCGATGCCCAGGCATTGGCCGTATGCGAAGCGCCAATGTGCGTACAGCTTGGCCCTAAGCTGACGAGAGGGCTAGGCGCAGGGGGCGACCATATTATGGGCGCCAGAGCTGCCGAGGAAACCCGCGAAGAATTGCGGGAAATCGTCAGCGGGGCGGATATGGTGTTCCTCACGGCCGGCATGGGCGGCGGCACCGGCACCGGGTCAATCCCGATAGTTGCCGAGATTGCCAAAGCCAGCGGCGCGCTGACCATTGCGGTAGTCACCAAACCCTTCGACTTCGAAGGTGTGCACCGCATGGAGACGGCAGAAGAAGGTATACAAAACCTCATCGATAAGGTCGATACACTCATTATTATTCCTAACGACCGGCTGTTATCTCTCTGTGACAATAAGACGGGTGTTGACAGCGCCTTTAAACTGGCGGACGATGTCTTACGACACGGCGTTCAGGCAATAGCCGAGGTTATCACTACCCCCGGTATGATTAACCTGGACTTTGCGGACGTCAAGGCAATCATGAAAGACTCCGGGCCTGCCTGGATGTCCATCGGCAGAGGCACCGGTCAAAACCGCGCTATCGATGCGGCTAAAGAAGCGCTGGCCAGTCCGCTGCTCGAAGTCTCAATTGAAGGTTCCAAAGGCGTACTCTTCAACGTCGTCGGCGGGAGCAGCTTAGCCCTATTCGAGGTCAACCAAGCTGCCGATATTATTAAAGCGGCCGTAGACCCGGATGCCAACATCATCTTCGGTGTGGCTAACGACCCCTCGATGGAGCAGGAAGTCAGCATCACCCTTATCGCCACCGGCTTTAAAGCCAAGATGGGTATGGGCAGGGTCAACCGCGAAGACGAGGAGCTCACCAAGATACTGAAAAATATGAAGACTGAGGAAGAACTGGATATGCCCTCGTTCCTGCGCCGACCGCTCAACAGCCATAGGAAAATTGGCAACCCCCAAAATCAGTATACGATGGAACAGCCTAAACAGCGACACTTTATTTAATCTTAGCGAAAATATAAAACAAGCGTAGTCACGAAGGCTGCGGGTTAAACCCCGCAGCCTTTTTATTGGTTGACAAATATAACCATACTATCTATCCTATTAACTGGTAATTAAGTTACCGTAATATGCGAGTTATTACAGGAAAGATAAAAGGTCACCACCTCAAGTTTCCCACAGGTACCAAAACCCGCCCGGTTACCGACCTTGTGCGCGGTGCTATCTTTTCTATTTTGGAAAACAGGGTTGATGATTGGTCGCTGGTGCTGGACCTATTTGCCGGCAGCGGCGCCCTGGGCATCGAAGCGCTAAGCCGAGGGGCGGGCTGGGTGGACTTTGTTGAAAGCGAACGTAAGTGTTGTGCTATAATTAAAGAAAATCTGGCAGCTACGAAGCTAACATCACAGGCTCGCATATTTTGCTGCAGGGTAGAAAAAGCACTCGGTTTTCTCGATAAGGAGTATAATATTATATTGATGGACCCGCCCTACGCAAATCCCTCAACCGGAGATATTATTACACAACTGTCGACATCCAGGTTGGTCGGCGCGAAGACAACGTTAGTGGTGACCCATTCTTCACGCCTGCCTCTTAACCAGAGTTACGGCACATTTAACCTCGTGAAAGAAACCCGCCACGGTGACAGTTCCATTGCAATATTTCAAAAGGAGGCAGCTTTTTGATTATCGCGCTTTACCCCGGCAGCTTCGACCCCATTACCAACGGGCATATTGATATTGCCACCAGAGCTTCCAAACTCTTTGATAAAATCGTCATCGGCATCTTTGCCACGCCGGAGAAAAATCTGATGTTCTCCCTCGAGGAACGGGTGGAAATGGCTAAAAAAACCCTTGCTCACCTGCCCAAGGTTGAGGTTAAACCTTATGCCAATATCACCGTGGAGTTCGCTAAAGAGATAAAAGCCCAGGTGCTGGTACGCGGGCTAAGAATGATTGGCGATTTTGAATGGGAATTTGAAATGGCGATGATGAACCAGATGCTTTCGCCGGGGCTGGAGACGGTTTGCTTTATGGCCAGCCAGGAATACCAGTTCCTTAGCGCCAGCCTGATTAAAGAAGTAGCCAGCCTGGGGGGCGACATCTCCAAGCTTGTGCCCAAATATGTTGCCGAAGCCTTGAAGAAAAAAGGTATCGGCCAGAAATGAAATTTTCAGGATATATTCCTGTTCACTGATATTTTTCAAGGATAAATTCAGGAGGAAAGACATGGCATACAAGATTTCGGATGAGTGCATCAGCTGCGGAGCCTGCGAACCAGAATGCCCGGTGCACGCCATCAGCGAGGGAGAGACTTCTTATGTCATCGACCCGAGTAAGTGCGTGGAATGCGTGGGATATCATGATTCGCCAAAGTGTGCGGAGATTTGCCCGGTTGATGCCCCCCAACCTGACCCTGACCATCCCAGAAAAAAGTAAGGCATATTATACCATATCAAATCAATAGCGGGGCGGCTCATATGCCTCTCCCCGCTATTGCCATTTCTATCTTTAGTCTCATTTGCTATGACAAATGAAATTTCTCTAGCTTTTTTCTCTTACCTATTAAAAATAGCTACGTATAGTATCGAATTGGTCCGGGAGCAGCCCTAGGACGATGCCGAATTTATCCACTAAGAATGATGCCAGCGGTGAGGTGGTGATAATCTCGGTAGGCCCAACGTATTTTAAAGAAATCGCCAGTATTGCGCCAATGAAAATAGCGCCTACCAGCAGCCCGAGAATAGAGCCGCCAACTTTATCCAACATACCCAGCTTGGCAAATTTAATGAATCTCTTAACGATAAATTCCAGAATCATGAAGACAATGATGGTACCCAGCAGAATAATCACAAACGCCGTTACGTGCTGCGCGGTGGGGTTGTTAAAAAACGTTAGCTTATCTGCCAGGCTATCAGAGTACGCACCCGCGAGAAGAATGCCGACAATCACGCCGGCAAGCAAAAATAGCACCCTGATTAATCCCGACCAGAAACCCATGAGAACCGAAAGT
>JBGOXC010000135.1:0-4392 GCA_041478935.1 Dehalococcoidia bacterium | reverse complement strand
TGGCCTTTGGGTTTGGCAGCGGTGGCTTTAGTGATGATGTCTTTAAGCTCCTCGACGGAGGCGCCGCGGCGTAGCGGCTCGCGCAGGTCTATTTCGTCCTCGCGGAGGAGACAGAGACGTAGCTTGCCGTCGGCGGTTAGGCGAAGGCGATTGCACTGATAGCAGAAGTGCTCCGTAACCGGGGTGATGAAGCCGACCGTGCCTTTAGCGTTGGGGAAACGGAAATATTTGGCAGGACCGTTACCCTTATCTAGCTTGAATGGCTCCATTTTACCCAAAAAGTCGAGCCGTTTTTTCATTTCCTTGACGGATACGAGGTCGATGGCTTTGGAAGTCTCGCCGTTAACGGGCATATACTCGATGAAGCGGACGTGCCAGCCGTCCTCGATCGTTTTGCGTGCGAATTCGATTAGCTCGTCATCATTAACGCCAGCCATGACGACCATGTTGATTTTCACGGGGGTGAGTCCAACTTTATCGGCGGCTTCGATGCCTTTTAGAGTATACTCGAGTTCGCCGCAGCGGGTAATCTGGCGGAACCTTTCCGGCTTTAAAGTATCCAGGCTGATGTTGACGCGCATCAAGCCCGCTTTCTTAAGCTCGGTGGCGTACTTGGCGAGAAGGATGCCGTTAGTCGTCAGCGAAATATCCTTGATGGTCTTAATGCTGGCAATCATCCTTACGAGGTCAGGTAACCCGGAGCGCACCAGCGGTTCGCCGCCGGTGAGGCGAACCCTATCGATACCGAGTTCGGCGGCGGCTTTAACGAGTGTGAAAATCTCCTCGTAGGTTAGGATATCGTTATGGGACATCTGGGTAATGCCCTCCGGTGGCATGCAGTAGACGCAGCGGAGGTTGCACCTATCCGTGACCGAGATGCGTAGGTAATTAATCGGGCGCTGGAATGAATCAGCAAGTTTGGTCATCTTGTGCCTTCTGATACGTATTATACAGGAAAGGGAAGAGAGTTTATAGTGGTGAGTTGATGGTTAGATACACGGAAGGTTGACATATAACGATAGCAAGAATAAAATGATTCAACACGATAACAAAATAGAATAAACGGTGTGAGGCAAAAAGTGAATATAAAAGAGCTACTTCAGAAACTAGACTTAGGGAGTTCCGTAGCAGAGTTTGATACACATCTTAGAGAATACTTTCTAGAGACACAGATGTACCTAGATTTTATTAAAGATAAATACGATATTGTATCAGGAGATAAAGGTACAGGGAAAACTGCAATTTATCGTATTGTTAAGGAAAAATACAGATCGATTGAAGAACTTAAAAATATCGAATTAGTCTCGGGTTTTAATGACCAGGGAAGCCCAGTATTTCAAAGGTTATCACAAGCAGACGTTCTTACAGAAGGACAATATATAACTGTATGGAAAAGTTATATCCTATCGCTTGTGGGTAACTACATTCTAGATATATATGAAGGTTCATTTACCTCACTAATGAAAGAACTAGATAAAGTACTCATTGCTCTCGATTTAAGAACCCGCGATACATCGGCAATAACGGTATTTTCCATGATAACCAATTTATTAAGACGAATTTCACATCCTTCTGCTGCTGAAGTTAAAGTTAGTGTTACTGAAGCAGGGATGCCCATTATTGTTCCAAGAGTTGAATTTGCTGATATAGTTGCGCAAGATATAAATAATCAAAAAGTTATCAATAATGAAGACGCGTTGAATTTGCTAAATAAATGCGTCGCAGAAACAGGACTTAAAATTTGGATCATATTGGATAGGCTTGATGAGGCCTTTGCAAGTTATCCAGCCATTGAGATACCCGTATTACGTGCTTTATTTCGTACTTATTTAGATATGCAAGCGTTCGGGAACTTAAAGCTAAAGCTTTTTGTGAGAAATGATTTATTCAGAAAAATAACAAGCGGAGGTTTTGTAAATCTAACTCATGTAAATGCAAAAAAGATAATTATTAGATGGCGTGATGAAGATTTATTTAGTGTATTATGTCAGAGAATAAAAAGTTCTAATGAATTTATGTCTATGTTACGTTTATCAGATATCACACCTAATGATGATCTTATGAATGTTCTTTTCCCCGAAAAAGTTGATGTTGGCGATAGGAAACCAACTACCTGGAAATGGATTCTCTCTAGAATAAGAGATGGTAATTCATTATTACCACCAAGGAACTTGATAGATTTAATAAATGAAGCAAAGTCAGTGCAAATACGACGTGAAGAACGTTCGTCTAGAGAATATTCCAATGGGGTTTCGCTACTTGAAGCTGATTCTATCCGAAGAGCTCTGGATTCATTAAGTGATCAACGGGTACAGGATACTTTATTAGCTGAGAATGAACATATTGCTCAATTTATTGAAATTTTTAGAAATGGAAAAGCCGAATATGGTCTAGATAACCTAAAGAAACTACTTGGACAAAACGATGAGGATTTCAATAAAACTATACAAGAACTAAAAGCGGTAGGGTTTTTAGAGACGGTTGGTGAAAACTATAAAATCCCTATGCTTTATAGGGGTGGGCTAAATATAACACAAGGTAAAGCGTAATCATCTAGGTAAAATAAAATGAGGCAAACAATAGCTGCCAAAGCAAAACCGAATACCTATTTCATCCGGGTAGTTGACCGCCCGGCGCGTAAGCTGATTCTCAAGCGGGGCATCAAGGCTGTCCACTACTTTGAGTACTGCCAGGAAGTCGGCTTTAACGTCAACGATGAACTTAAAGCCATAAAAGGGACCCTTTACGAGCCTTGCGGGATGTGGTTGCCGAAGAGCCTGCGCCAACCGGGGACGTCCGAGTTCGTCATGGGTGTGGAAATGCCGGCTAATTATAAAGGTAAAGTACCGGTAGGCTATGAAATTATCGCCCTTAAGCCATGTAAGATGATGGTCTTTAAAAGTCCGCCCTTTGACGACGATAAAAAAGCCGCCAAAGCCATCATGGACCTCTGGGCAATGCTGGAAACCTTTAACCCGGAGTTATACGGCTTTGCTTGGGCGGATGAAGACGGTCCGCGCTTGCAATTGGAACCCAAGGGCTACCGCGGCCATATCGAGCTCTTGCCGGTAAGGCAGCTCAAGAAAAACGCTAAGTCTACATATCTATAAGGATGGCGCGGGCTTTTTCTGCGGCGCGGGCGCGGTGACTAATTTTATTTTTTTGCGATAAAGTCAGTTCCGCCATGGTCTTGCCCAGCTCCGGCAGATAGAAAACTGGGTCGTACCCAAAGCCGTTTGCGCCCCTCGGTTTATCGATAATAACCCCCCGGCATGAGCCGGAGCAAATTTCAACCCTGCCGCCGGGTTCGGCGATGGCGATAACGCAGCGGAACTGGGCGGCGCGGTTTTTCTCCGGGGCATTCTTAAGTTTAGCCATTAGATAGGTAATTCTTTTAGGGTCGGTGGCGTTTTTGCCGGCGAAGCGATGGGATAAAGGACCGGGCGCTCCCCCTAATGCGTCAACCTCCAGACCGGAGTCGTCGGCGATGGTGAGCAGGTTGCTTAGCGACGCTATCGTCGTTGCTTTTAAAATAGCGTTTTCCTCAAAGGTAGCGCCGGTCTCGGCTATTTCCGCTTTAATGCCGCAATCCAAAGGCGTAACGATTTCAAAAGGGATGCCCCGCAGCAAACGGCGATACTCGCGCAGTTTGCCCTTGTTATTGGTTGCCAGCAGGAGTTTCTTCATCGTGTTCCGCTAATATTCGATGCCTTTTCTGGCTTCGATGCCCTTATCAAAAGGGTGCTTGATTTTTCTCATCTCGGTCACCAGGTCGGCTGCTTCGATTAGTTTTTTATCCGCTTCACGGCCGGTAAGGATGAGCTCGACGTGGCGCGGTTTATCTTTGATAAGTTGCCGAACATCCTCCGGCTTAATAAGCCCGAAGAAACAAGCGCAGTTGATTTCGTCCAACACCACCAGGTCGTACTTGCCGCCGGTGATGTCCGCCCGGGCGGCGGCGAGGGCGGCTTTAGCCTGGGTTTTTTCTTTGGGATTTACCGCTCCGTTATAGTCGATGAACCGACGCAAACCGAAGGCGGTTACTTTTACGTTTGGGAGGGTGCGTAGGGTTTTATATTCCCCCTGGGCGAAATGACCCTTGATAAAGAAAATGACGGAAATATTAAGTCCATGTCCCGCCGCCCGCAGCACCGTGCCCAGCGCGGCGGTTGTTTTGCCCTTGCCATTGCCGGTGAAAATCTGGACAAGGCCTCGGGCGATTTTCTTAGTCAAGGACGCTCCTTTGTGTTATCGAAAGGAAAGGGTATTTCAGGCTTGTTTTAAAGCTTTAGGTCTCGTGCGGAAGAAGGTGGTGATTCCCACCAGCGCGGGCAGTGCGACGCCGTAGCCGATAAGGATAGGCTCGACCCTAAACGCCAGGTCAACGAGGGG
>JBGOXC010000216.1:0-2859 GCA_041478935.1 Dehalococcoidia bacterium | reverse complement strand
AGCACAGTGCCGCCGCTCACCTGCCGCAATGTCGTGACGCCTATCATTGAAAAGTCCGGCCTTAAGGTCAATAAAGACATCTTTGTCTGCCACTGCCCGGAAAGGATTCTGCCCGGCGCTGTATTTGATGAAATCGTCAATAACGATAGGATTATCGGCGGGATGAATGCCAAAGCGGCCAAAATGTCGCAGGAGATATACGCCTCGTTTGTCAAAGGCAACCTTTATATAACCGACGATGTTACCGCGGAGCTGGCGAAGCTCATGGAAAATACCTACCGTGATGTTAATATCGCCCTGGCTAACGAATTCGCCGCGGTCGCCGAGGGGCTGGGGGTGGATATTTTAGAAGCTATCAGGCTGGCTAACAAGCACCCCAGGGTTAAAATTCTCAAGCCCGGCATCGGCACCGGCGGCCACTGCATACCCGTCGACCCGTGGTTTATCAAAGAGGTTGACCCCATTAACTCCCGCCTTATCCACACTGCCCGGCTCATCAACGACGAGGTGCCGGTTAATATTACCGCCAAGATAAGGCAGGCGCTGAAGGATATTAAAAACCCGAATATCGTGACGCTTGGTTTAACCTATAAGCCGGATACTTATGACACCAGAAATAGCCCGGCGCAAAAAATCGTCGAGCTGCTTAAAAGGGATGGCTATAAAATCGCTGCCTACGACCCCATGGTGAAAGGCCGTCAGTATGCCTCTATCAAAGAAATAGCTAAAGGCGCCGATGCCTTGGTAGTCCTCGTAGAGCATAAGACTATTCAAGAGGAGCTAACGAAAAAAGAGGCAGAAATTAAAAAAGCGATGCGCCATCCCCTGATAATCAGGTTCTATTACGAGCCATCGGCAAACGGATAATACGGATTGTGAATATTCTTTTTATTCATGAAATTGACTGGCTCAAGAAGGTTGTCTTTGAACCCCATACCCTTTCCGAGCTTTTATCCCTTTTTGGCCATCAGGTCTATGTCATCGACTACGAGTCCATGTGGGAAAAAGACCGACTGCTTGACTTTGGTCACCTGCGCACCGAAGTAATCGATAACGTCAGCCGGGTTTATCCCGACGCCAAGGTAAGCTTAAGGCGTCCTGGCTTTATTAAAATCCCCGGCTTAAGCCGTTTTTCCGCTATCTTCACCCAATGCCGCGAAATCCGCAAGACGATTAGAGAAAAGAAAATCGATGTTGTTGTGCTCTATGCCGTCGCTACCAACGGGCTGCAAACCCTGCAACTCGCCAAGAAAGCGCATATCCCGGTTGTTTTCAGGTCAATAGATATTCTTCATCGCCTCGTACCCCACAGCTTTTTACGCCCCATCGTAAAATGCCTTGAAAAGAAGATATACTCCGGGGTCGACCTGCTTCTACCGCATACGCCTAAAGAAATTGAATACGTAATCTCCATGGGGGCTCAAAAAGCTAAAGTAAAATTGCTGCCATATCCGCTGGAAATAGACCGGTTCCGTCCTTTCCCCGGCTCAACCGAATTACGACGTAAGTGGGGATTCGGGAAGAACGATAAGATAATATTCTTCCAGGGCACATTATATGACTTCAGCGGATTAGATATCTTTTTGCGTGAGTTCCCGACGCTTCTGGAGCAAGTCCCGGCGGCAAAATTGTTGCTGGTGGGAGATGGCCCGCAGCGTCCCTTATTAGAAAGACTCATCACCCAGCTCAACGTGGAAGATAGAGTAGTTATCACCGGGTTTCAGCCCTTTACGACAGTCCCGGAATATACCAACCTCGCCGAGGTTTGCATTAATCCCTTCGCCATCAATGATATCACCCGTAATATTTTCCCGGCGAAGATTCCGCAATATCTAGCCTGTGGCAAACCGGTGGTTTCTACTGCTCTTCCCGGATTGATGTCGGTTATCCCTGGAGAAGACCAGGGAATAATCTACGTAGATTCAGTTCAGGCAATGGTAAAAGAGGTAATATCATTACTCAAATCTACAGAACGCCGGCAAAAACTAGGAAAGGCTGGGCTAAATTACGTAAATAAAACCCACCGTGCTGAACAAGTGGGGCGCCAGTTGGAAATGATTCTCAAGGAGGTTATCACAAAGAAAAAGAATGACTAATATTCCTGATGAGCTTAACGGTAAAAACATCCTTGTCACTGGCGGGGCAGGATTTATCGGTTCTCATATTGTTAATAGGCTGTCCTCTCGAAACAACGTTATTGTGCTGGATAATTTGTTTTCGGGTTTGTTATCAAATCTGGAAAAGAGTAAAGACCGGATTAAATTCATAAAAGGGGATGTTCTGGATAAGGCATTGCTCAAGGACATAGTAGCGGATGTTGAATACATTTTCCATCTAGCTGCGCATGTCGGTAATATCAGGTCGATTAAAGAGCCTTATATTGATATGGACGTAAATATCAAGGGAACGCTTAATTTACTCGAGGCCTGCCGTGACTCGCACATAAAGAGGCTGGTCTATTCTGGTTCTGCCGCTATCTATGGCGAGGCTAAGTACCTTCCCGTTGATGAAGACCATCCCCTATATCCGGAGTCGCCTTATGCGGTCAGTAAAATGACCGCGGAAAAATATTGTTTTGCCTACAACAAAGTCCATAACATCCCAACCAGCGTGGTGAGGTATTTTAATGTCTACGGCCCACGGCAGGATACCAGTGAATATGCCAATGCCATTTCTATATTCCTCAATAAATTTAGAAAAGGGGAGCTAATCACTATTTACGGGGATGGTGAACAAACAAGGGACTTTGTTTTTGTAGGAGATGTGGTAACTGGCAATATCCTTGCCGCCACCCAGCCGGCAGCGGTAGGCGAGGTCTTTAATATTGCCACCGGCATGGCAACAAGTATAAATCAACTT
>JBGOXC010000183.1:0-3309 GCA_041478935.1 Dehalococcoidia bacterium | reverse complement strand
CGGAAATCCCAGGCGACGTCAGCTCGCAGTTTATTTCTGCTTTACTCCTGGCCTCTCCCCTTGCTCAAAAGGGTGTTAGTATTAAACTGACCACCCCACTGACGTCCCAGTCTTATATTCTCCTGACTCTCTGGTGTCTTAGACAGTTCGGCGTCTATATTAAACAAGAAGGGGATAAATTCATCATCCTGCCGCAAAAATATTTACCGACCTCTATTGAAATTGAAGGCGATTGGTCGTCGGCTTCTTATTTCTTGGCGCTGGGGGCGCTTTCGGAGGATGGGGTACTCATCCACAACCTGAAACTGGTTAGTCTCCAGGGTGACCGCGTGATGCTGGATTTCTTGCGCAGTATGGGCGCTAGGGTTCAAGTTTCCGGAACTAATATTATCGTTAACCATGGCCAGCTGAAAGGAATCCGCGCCGACCTTTCTGATTGCATTGATCTGTTGCCGACCGTTGCGGCGCTGGCGGCTTTAGCCAAAGGCACCACCGAGCTTACTGGTATTAAACAGGCGCGCCTTAAAGAGTCCGACCGGGTGGCGGCTGTCCGCAAGGGCTTGGTCAAATTGGGCGCTGCCGTTGATGAGGACGAAAACAGCCTCACGATTACCGGCGGGAAATCTGTAAAGAAAAAGCCCGTCGTTATTAATAGCCATGATGACCATCGTATCGCCATGGCTTTCAGCGTGTTGGGCGCGGCGTCAGGTAACGTGGTTATCGATGGCGCCGAATGTGTGACGAAAACCTTCCCCACGTATTGGGACGAATTTAAAAAAATCGGCGGTGAGGTAAAGTTAGATGAGTAACACTTTAGGCAAATTATTCACCATCACCAGCTTTGGTGAAAGCCACGGCCAGTGCGTCGGCGTTATCGTGGACGGCTGCCCCGCTGGACTCCCTCTTTCCCCGGCGGATATCCAGCGGGATGTTGACCTGCGTCGCGCCGGCTTTAGCCCTGCCTCCACCTCCCGACGCGAAAGAGATAAAGTGGAGATTCTTTCCGGCGTGCTGCATGCCTATACAACCGGTGCTCCTTTATGCCTGTTAATTATGAATGAGGATGTTGACGACGCCGCTTACGAGAAAATAAAGTCACAGCTCCGCCCCGGCCACGCCGACTTTACAGCTAATGCTAAATACGGCGGCTTTAACGACTGGCGTGGCGGCGGCATGTTCTCTGGCCGAATCACCGCTTCCTTTGTCATGGCGGGCGCCGTGGCTAAAAAAATCTTAAGCACCATAGGCGTAGAAACTCTGGCGCATACGGTCGCCATCGGCGAGGTTAACGCAAAAATTGTTCCCTGTGAACAAATCAAGCAAAAGGCTTTAAAAGACCCGCTTTTTTGCGCCGATGCCGCCGCCTCGCAGAAAATGCTGGCGGCTATCGACGCTGTGAAAAAACAGGGCGACAGCCTCGGCGGCATTATCGAGGGCGTCGCTCTTAACGTGCCCGTCGGCCTCGGCGAACCGCTTTTCGATACGCTGGATGGGGATTTAGCTAAAGCTCTCCTCGCTATCCCCGCCGTTAAAGGCGTGGAGTTCGGTGTCGGTTTCGCCGCCGCGCGTAAAAAAGGCTCGGAGAACAACGACCCCTTTACGCTGAAAAATGGTAAAATCATAACCGCTACCAATAACGCCGGCGGCATCCTTGGTGGCATCAGCAATGGCATGCCTCTGGTGGTCAGGGTGGCGATAAAGCCGACGTCCTCCATTGCTTTAGAGCAGACGACGGTTGACATAAAGAAGATGAAGGGGGCCACTCTTAAAGTCAGTGGGCGCCATGACGCCTGTATTGTCCCTCGCGCAGTGCCGGTCGTATCCTCTATGATGGCGGTAGTGTTGTGCGACTTCGCTCTAAGGGCAGGTTTCATTCCGAGGGTATTAAAATGAATCTGGACGACTTGAGAAAAAAGATTGACGAGATAGACGCGCGTATCGTCGCACTCATCGGCGAGCGACAGAGCATCTCCAAAGAAATCGGCCAGGGCAAGCATAAGACCAGCCGCCTTATCGAGGATAGGGAGCGTGAGTTGCGTGTCTTGAAGCACGTACGCAGCCTCGCCCGTGATAGTAAAATCAGCCCGTCGGATGTCGAGGGCATCTATAAACAGATAATCAGCGCCAGCAAGAAAATCCAGGGAGTCGCCGTGGCTTACCAGGGCGAACCGGGCGCTTATACCGAGGAAGCCGCCATTCGCTTCTTCGGGCAATCGACCAAGGGCGTGCCTTGCGATACGCTGGATGAGGTCTTCGAGGCGGTGGAGCGGGGCGATGCCCCCTTCGCTTTAGTGCCGGTGGAGAACTCACTGGAGGGCAGCATTACTCGCTCTTACGACCTCCTGCTCGATTCGCCGCTCATGGTCTGCGGCGAGACGGAGTTGCGCATTAGCCATTGCCTGATTGCCATGGAAGGGGCGGGGCTGGACACAATTAAGTTCGTCTATTCCCACCCGCAGGCGCTGGGGCAAAGCCGCAACTTCTTAAAGAAGCTTAAAGCAGAAATCATCCCTGCCTCCGACACCGCCGGTAGCGTTAGGATGATAAAAGAAGAAAAAAGGCTGGATTATGCTGCCGTCGCTTCCGCCCGCGCCGCCGAGCTTTACGGCATGAAGATACTCGCTAAAGAAATCGAGGATAACTCGCATAACTTCACCCGCTTCTTTGTCCTCTCTAAAGAGGACTCCCCGCCCACCGGTAATGATAAAACCTCTATCGTCTTTTCCTTAAAGCACAAACCCGGCGCGCTTTACGACTGCCTGGGTGAGTTCGCCAAAAGGAAAATCAATCTCTCTAAGCTGGAATCACGCCCCACCCGCCACCAGCCCTGGGAATACAATTTCTATATGGACCTTTCCGGTCACCGCGAGGAAAAATCAGTCGCCGAAGCTATCAAGGCGTTAGAAGAGCATGCCGTCTTCGTGAAGATTTTGGGTTCTTACCCTAAGGCGAGGTAATAACAAAAATGTCATTCCAGCGTAGGCTGGAATCCATTGGTGGGGAAAGGAGGCTGTTAACCAGCCCTACTTAACCTCGTATTCCCCGAAGATAAAGTCCAGGTCCGCTTGCAGGGCGGCGAGTTTATCCTTGGCGAAGAGCTTTTCATCGGCATCAATCATCAGCTTTGTCTCGCCCCGCGCCATCCCCACGATATGCGCCCGCAGGCATTCTTTGCCACCCTTCCCCGCCTCCCCCTTAGTGTTGAAAGTCAACGTCGCCCGCGTTCCGAAAGACGCCGATTCATCCGGCAGGGTAAAGGTCTCCAGCTTGTTCTCCCCCAGCGTCGCCCCCTGTTTCAGCGTAAAATCT
>JBGOXC010000072.1:0-6117 GCA_041478935.1 Dehalococcoidia bacterium | reverse complement strand
TCCCCTTTATCTTTAAAGAAAGAAGCGCCGGCCAGAGCAAACTCCACCCGCAGCAGCAGATTGAATATCTTTCCCATATCTTGAGTTTGATGTCCCGCACCGGTGAATTCATGAGGTTTATTAAGTTTATCGGCGTCGGATTGTGTGGCACCGGGGTCAACGAGGGCGTTTTAGCTCTCGTCAGAACATTCACTACTTGGCATGGAACCCTCCAGCTGATTCCTGGCATTGAGGTCTCCATTATCACCAATTTTCTATTGAACGACTTTTTTACTTTTGCCGACCGCCGGTCTGGTAAAATAGGCTCTTTCTTCGGGCGTTTACTTAAATATAACCTATTTGCCGCCGCCGGTGCGGTTATCAACTGGGGCATCGCCGCCTTGCTGTTCAATAATGCCGGTTTGGATATTTATTTAGCTAACATTATCGGCATAATTATCGCTTTCCTGTGGAACTACTTTTTTAGCACGATATGGGCATGGAAATAAAGAATAAGCTTTACAGGTTTTATAAGTGGGAACACTTCTGGCTGGTTGTAATCGTTCTAACCACGCTAATCATGCACCTTGCCGTCATTAACCAGCCCTCGGATATCTTTTTTGACGAAAAGCACTATGTCCCCGACGCCAGGAGTATCTCGACGAATGCCACGGATTTGCGCCCGGAGCACCCGCCCTTAGCCAAACTACTCATCGTTGCCGATATGCAGATTTTCGGCGATAATCCCTGGGGCTGGCGGTTTTTCGCCATAATCTTCGGCACGGCTACTATCGTCATGTTTTATTTCCTCTGCCGCCGCCTCGGCATGTCAAAGAACGCCACTATTATTGCCACTTTCCTCCTCGCTTTTGAGAATTTGACCTTTGTGCAGAACGGCATGGCGATGCTGGATGTCTTTTTCCTGACTTTTATGATGGCGGCGTTTCTACTCTACGCCTGCCGGCGCTATATCTCCTCGGGCGTTGCCATTGGATTGGCAGGCCTGGCAAAACTTAACGGTTTGCTGGCTTTGCCGACGATAGTGTTTCACTGGATTTTTACCCGGCAGGGTCGTTCCAAGTGGATTTTCATCACTATCGTCGTGGCAGTGATTGCTTTTCTGGAAATAATGATTATCTGCGACTTGGCGATAACACGCGACTTTTCTATGATTAGCGACCCCATTCACCGCGTTGAGACAATGGCCAAGAGTACCGCCGCGCTGACCTTTGCCAATTATCCTAATGCCGGCGCCAGCTATCCATGGACATGGCTTATTTCCTATAAAGCCCCGCTTTATTCGGTGATGCCGCATTGGTATGGTGCGGTCAGCTTTTCTATCTGGGCGCTGATTATCCCCACCTTTATCTACATGATATGGCGCGCGTTTAAAAAGGACGATGCGGCGCTCTTCGGCGTCAGCTGGTTCACCTGCGTCTTTCTCATCTGGATACCCGCTACTCTTATTACCGATAGGCTGACCTATCCGTTTTATATTTACCCCTCCATCGGTGCCATCTGCCTGGGCCTGGGCATAGCGTTAAACCAGCTCCTCGAATATTTCCACAACGGCACGAAAAAACCGCTCAGGATAACGGCGCTGACGGTCTTTATTGTTGTCATCGTGGCGCATGTGATTTCTTTTATCGTCCTTTCCCCCATCATCCCCTTCAACTTCGGCAAGCTGGTAGGGCTTTAGGGGCTAATAGCACTCTGGTACGCCAGCGATAAAGATACATTTTTACATTATCACCCCTGTATAATTCACTCCGCCCCGGTGTTATAATAATAATTACCTTAATTGGGGGAAGTCAGGGTTATGCGTGAGGCTGTGCTCTATGACAAGCTGCCGGACTCCAGGGTACGATGTCGCACCTGCCAGTGGCGCTGCTCGATTAATCCCAGCAAGTACGGCGTCTGCGGTATGTACCGGAATCAAGGCGGTACTCTCTATAATCTTAATTATGCCCTCGTTTCTTCCGCCGCCGCCGACCCCATAGAAAAAAAACCGCTCTTCCACTTTTACCCCGGCACGCTGTGTTTCTCCCTCGGCACGCTGGGCTGCAACTTCCACTGCAAGCATTGCCAGAACTGGGAGATATCTACCGCCGATGGCAATTCTTTAAAGCATAACTGCCGGGAACTCACCCCCGAAGCCGCCATTCAAATCGCTAAAGAAAACGGCTGCCGCGGCATCGCCTGGACGTATAATGAACCGACCATCTGGTTTGAGTACACGCTGGACTCGGCCAAACTGGCGAAGAAGAACGGACTCTATACCGTCTATGTTACCAACGGTTATGCCACCCCGGAGGCGCTGGATACCATCGGGCCTTACCTCGATGCCTGGCGGGTGGACATTAAGGGTTTTTCCGATGAATTCTATAAGAGTCTATCGGGCTTGCCGCATTGGCGGGAGATTCTCGAAGTTGCCAAGCGAGCTAAGGATAAATGGCACATGCACGTCGAGGTTATTACCAATATCGTCCCGACGATGAATGACGATGCCAACCAGCTAGAGGGGTTGGCGCGCTGGATATACACTGAACTGGGCGAGCTAACACCTTGGCATGTCACCCGTTTTTACCCGCATCATAAGTTGGCCCACCTGCCGCCGACGCCGCTGGAGGCGATTGAGAAAGCCGCGGAGATTGGCCGTAAGACTGGACTAAAATTCGTCTATGCCGGCAACGTGCCTGGCCATGAGAGTGAAAACACACGATGTTATAATTGCGGTAAACTAATCGTGAAGAGGGTGGGATATCAAACAGAAGTGGTCGGACTTAACGACGGGAAATGTCGATATTGCGGGGCTAATTTAAACTTCCGGCCGCCCGATGTTAAGGGAGGTGTTGTATGATAAGAAATCCTACCGTCGCCGGCTATTTCTATCCCGCTTCACCCGCCGAACTTAAAACCGTGCTGGCTAAATATATCGATAAAAACGCCAAAAAAGAGGATGCGGTTGGGCTGCTGATGCCGCATGCCGGCTATATCTACTCTGGTGCGGTCGCCGGTGCAGCCATCTCCCGCGTTAAATTCAGAGATACCTTTATCATCATCGGGCCGTCTCATTCCGGTTTGGGCAAGCCCTTCAGCGTGATGCCGGAGGGCACGTGGCGAACGCCTTTGGGGGAGGTGCAGGTGGATGAGACGCTGGCTCGTAAAATCATTGACCTGTCCAAGTATGCCGAGGCGGATTATCTGGCCCATCAAGACGAGCATGCCGTCGAGGTACAAATTCCCTTCCTGCAATATATCAAACCGGATATTAAGATAGTACCTATCATCCTCGGCGGTTATTCTATCGAGGCCTATCAAGAAATTGGGCGCGCCATTGCCCAGGCGCTGAATAAGCTTAAGCGAGAAGCGGTCATCCTTGCCAGTGGCGATATGACCCACTATGAACCCGCCGAAGCAGCCCGAGCAAAGGATATGAAGGCGGTCGAGGCGATGCTCGCCCTCGATGCCGATGAACTGACCAAACGATATAACAACCTGCATATCACCATGTGCGCCCACGGTCCGGTCGTCACCCTTATCACCGCCGCTAAAGAGCTGGGGGCAAAGCGGGCGGAGCTGGTGAAGTATCAAAACAGCGGCGATTCTTCCGGAGACTATTCCTCCGTGGTGGGCTATGCCGGCGTAATCTTTAAGAAGGGAGGCACGTAAATGCACCCCATCGTCGCACTGGCTAAAAAGACAATTGAAACTTACGTGCGGACGGGTAAAAGAATTCCCCCGCCCAAAACCCTGACCCCGGATATGAAGGAGCAGGCTGGCGTCTTCGTCTCCATCCATATGAAAGGCGATTTGCGGGGTTGTATCGGTACCTTCGAACCGCAGCAAAAGAACGTGGCGGAAGAAGTCATTGCCAATGCCATAAGCTCTGCCACCCGCGACCCGCGTTTTGACCCCGTCGCCGAGGAGGAGCTTAAAGACCTTGACTACTCGGTGGATGTGCTGACCAAGCCGGAGCTGGTGCAGGATGAAAGCCAGCTCGACCCCAAGAAATACGGCGTAATTGTGCAGTCGGGGTGGCGGCGGGGCTTATTGCTGCCGGATTTGGAGGGCGTGGATACGGCGGCTTACCAGATAGATATCTGCCGGCAGAAGGGCGGCATCGGCCCGGACGAGCCGGTGAAGCTTTACCGGTTTGAAGTAAAGAGGTATAAGTAGCGGTAAATAATATTAGGAGGTCTAAGTGAAACTACAAAGGTCTATCGACATCAAGGCAGCTCCGGAGAAAATCTGGCCCTACCTGGTTGAGCCGGAAAAAATCATGAAGTGGTTTACCCATCTCCAAAAATTCGAGTACACAGGCGAAAAGCAGGGAGGCGTGGGGACAACTTTCTACTACGAAGAAAAGTCCAGTGGCAAGTTGATGAAAATGAATTATAGAGTCACCGAGTGGGTGAAAAACAAGAAAATCGCCTTCAGCGTAACCTCAGGCTCTTTAAAGAAAGACGACCAGGTATGGAGTATCGAAGCCACACCAGCGGGGAGCCGTTTTACCTGGTTCGAAGACCTGGAATTGGGGATGGGAATTTTCGGTAAGATTATCAGCGCGACCTTCGGCGAGAAGATGATAGGCAAAAGCTTAGAGAAAATGATAGCTATACTAAAGAGGCTGGTAGAGGCTTAAGAGCAGCCGTAGAGGAACAAATTGGAGATTAAAAAAGCAACCCCTAAAGACCTTCCAGTGATACTGGAAGTCATGAAAGCTGGCAGCAACGCCGACCATACGGAGTTTATCAAACAATCCGTCAGGTCCGGGCAATGCCAGGTAGCCTTAATTGATGCTAATATTGTGGGGTTGGCGATTTTGGGTACCTCCCTGATGTTTCACCAGGAGTTTATGGAGCTACTGATTGTCCATCCCGACTACTGGCGTCGGAGAGTGGCTACCGCTTTAATCAAACATTTAGAAAGCTTATGCCAAACGCGAAAGTTCTTCACCTCCACCAACCAATCGAACATCCCCGCCCAAAAAACTTATGAGGCTAACGGCTTTACCCGCAGCGGTTATATTGAGAATCTTGATGAAGGCGACCCGGAAATCATATACTTTAAACTACTCTCTAATAAGGGCGGGGGAGGCAGATGATGAGCATGGACATGTTTAAAAAGCAGGCGGAACAGCAACAACTGCAGCAGGCGCCGCTGGCGACGCGCATGAGGCCCAAAAACCTTAGCGGGTTCGTGGGGCAGGAGCATATCCTGGGCAAGGGGCGGGTATTACGGCGCGCTATCGAGAACGACCGCATACCTTCTATGATATTCTGGGGTCCGCCGGGTTCCGGCAAGACCACCTTGGCAAATATCATCGCCAACAGCACGGGGGGGCACTTTTCACCGGTCAGCGCCGTAAGTGCCAGCGTGGCTGACCTGCGGAAAATCGTGGCGGAGGCTAAAGAGCGCCGCCAGGTGAATGCGCAACGAACCATCCTCTTTATTGATGAAATCCATCGCTTCAACAAAACCCAGCAGGACGCCGTGCTGCCGTTTGTGGAAGACGGCACGGTCATCCTTATCGGCGCCACCACAGAAAATCCATCCTTCGAGGTAACGTCGCCATTACTTTCAAGAACGCGTGTCCTGCCGCTCAAGCCGCTGACCGAAGAAGAACTGGAGATACTCATTTCGCGGGCGGCGACGGATAAATTACTGGGCTTGGGCGACCTGAATGTCGAATTCTCCGATGAAGCCATGGACCACCTTATAAAAATGTCTAACAGCGATGCGCGTATGGCGCTCAATACACTGGAAATAGCCGCCTTGAGCACCCCGGTTGATGACACGGGCAAGCGTATCATAAGACTGGAAACTATCGAGGACGCTTTTCAAAAACGAGCGGTGCTGTACGACCGCGCGGGCGAGCAGCACTACAACCTTATCTCGGCGTTACATAAATCCATGCGCGATTCCGACCCGGATGCCTCGATTTATTGGCTGGCGATGATGTTGGAGGCAGGTGAAGACCCGCTATACATCGCCCGGCGTATGGTGCGTTTCGCTTCGGAGGATATCGGCATGGCAGACCCGCAGGCGCTGGTGGTAGCGATGGCGGCGCAGCAAGCGGTGCACTTCATCGGTATGCCGGAGGGTAACCTGGCGCTGACCGAGGCGGCGGTCTAC
>JBGOXC010000206.1:0-3014 GCA_041478935.1 Dehalococcoidia bacterium | reverse complement strand
CAAGACCGAAGGGACTATCCGGCACCTTTCCTTTTTTCTTTCAGCATTGGGCAAAGGCAGGCATATACCCCAAATAGCCCCCAAGTTTCTACGCCAATCCGTGCCTGAAGTTAATAAGCCGCCGGAAGGCGTCAAGGTAAAATACACCGTCGGCTATTTTACCGGCTGCATGACGGATTTTGTTTTCCCGGAGCTGGGGAAAAAGATAATCAGTTTTTTAAATAGAAACGGCGTAGAGGTCGTTGTACCGCGGGGGCAGGGATGCTGCGGGGCACCGGTTTTTCTCGGCGCGGGCGATTTTACTACGGGGCGTAAGATGGCTGACGCCAATGTTAAGGCTTTTAAGGATTTAGACTACGTTATTACCGACTGCGCCACTTGCGCTTCGGCCATGAAAGACTACTCTAAATTCCTGGCGGATACGGATGAGAGGAAACAAGCTTATACCGCCTTCGCCAGCAAGATTAAAGATATTACCGAGTTCCTCGTGGATATCTTAAAGCTGCCCCCCGCCGCCTACCACGTTGCCCCGGAGTTCAAGGGCAAGACCGTTACCTGGCACGAACCCTGCCACCTGGGGCGATACCTGGGCGTTAAAGAACAACCACGTAAGATATTAAGGTCGCTAAAGGACATCAAATACGTAGAAATGCCGGATGCTGACCGCTGCTGCGGTATGGCGGGGACTTTCAGTATCTATTTTTATGAATTATCTCAGAAAATTGCTGCCAAGAAAGCCGCCGCTATAGCATCCACCGGGGCGGATGTCGTCGTTACCGATTGCCCCGGCTGTCAGATACAGCTCATTGATACTTTAAAACGACTTAAAATGCCACAGCAGGTGCGGCACATCATGGAACTTTTCGAGTAAACGACGCTGTCAGGCTTGACTATACTTCTTTTTACCCTCGACGTATAAATCCCCACCGTAGATATCATTGATGACAGTGACGGGGAAGTCTTTAACCTCAAGGCGTAAAATGGCTTCGGGACCAAGGTCAGGATAGGCAATGACCTCCGCCTTGGTAATTGTCTTTGAGATAAGAGCGCCGGCGCCGCCAACCGCGGCAAAATAGACGGCTTTGTATTTCTTGATCGCTTCTTTGACTTCCGACGAGCGTACGCCTTTACCAATCATCCCTTTGAGACCGGCGGCGAGGAGGCGGGGGGTATAGGCGTCCATGCGGACGCTGGTGGTGGGTCCCGCCGAGCCGATAACCCTGCCTGGCGGGGCGGGAGAGGGACCCATATAATAGAGCGCTTGACCTTTAATATCAAAGGGTAAAGGCTCTCCCCTGTCCAGTGCCTCTATCATCTTGCGATGGGCGGCATCGCGGGCAACATAGAGGACGCCGGAAAGCAAGACATTATCGCCAGCTTTAAGGTTTCCCAGTATTTTCTTATTCAGAGGTAATATTATTTTCTTATTCAAACTTCAACCTCGCCCCGTCGATTATGATAAGGATGACAGTAAAACCCTCATTCCGAGGGTGGTGATATTAATCAAAAAAGCATTGAAACTATTTACAGATGTTAAAACATTTGCAAACAATATCCAATTACTCTTTGTCATAAGCATCACCACCTCTCGTATCTTGCTCGTCATTAACCATATCACTATGATTAACATCCCCCAAGGCGTTGCCAAACGCTGACGGCAAGTCCATATGTTACCACATGGCAGGGCAGGGTTATATTTATGTTAACACATAAATATGAGGTTTTCTATGCAATGACGGGGCTGAAGATTGACTAAATCATCATTTCCCGGTGGCGGGCGGAGTGGCACTGCAAGTTTACAGCAACGGGCAAGGCGGTGATATGGGCGGGAAAGCTCTCTACGTGGACGGCTAAAGCGGTAATGCGCCCGCCGTAACCCATCGGGCCGATGCCCAATTCATTTACTTTATGTAAAATCTCTTTTTCCAAGGCGGCGTCTTCTTTATCCGGGCTGGGCTCCCCTACCTTTCTAATAAGAGCATGTTTTGCCATCTCCATCGCTTTTTCCGCCGTGCCACCAATACCCACCCCCACGATGACTGGCGGGCAGGGATTGCTCCAGGTTTCATTAACAGCGTTAACCACAAAGTCGATAACGCCCTGCCTACCTGCCGCGGGCAAAAGCATGCCAAGCTTAGTCATGTTTTCCGCGCCGCCGCCTTTGGGTATGACGGTTATCTTAAGCTTATTGCCGGGGACGATAGCGGTATGAATCACGGCGGGGGTGTTATCGCCGGTATTCTTACGGTCGGTAAAGGGGTGGGCAACCATGGATTTACGCAGATAGCCTTCGGTGTATGCTTGCTTAACGCCCTTATTAACGGCTTGATAAATATCGCCTTTAACGACAAGGACATCCTGCCCAATTTCCAGAAAGATGACGGCGGTGCCACAATCCTGGCAGAGGGGGATTTTCTCGGCAGCGGCGATGCGGGCGTTTTCTAGAATGGCATCCAGCGCTTCACATCCGGCGGGCGATTCTTCCTCCCGGCGGGCTTTTTTAAGCGCCGCCAGCACATCGTCACCGAGGGTATAGTTTGCCTGCTTAAAGAGATTGGAAACAGCTGCGGTAATATCGGCGGCGTAGACTAAGCGCATAAAATCTATTCGCCTTCCGCCAACATCTTGCGCAGTTCGATAACCATTTCCGGCACATCGATTTTCACCGGGCAGCGCTGGCGGCAGCGCCCACAGGTAAGGCAGGTATAGGCGAGGGACGCTGCTTTTTCTTTATCCTGATTAACGATAGCCGCCCAAACTGCGCCGAGGCCGGCAAAGTACTTATCGCCGAAATGGCCGGCGGTGACGGCGAAGACGGGGCACTCGTAAAGGCAGCCGCCGCAGCGCAGGCAGTAAAGCGCTTGGCGCAGCTTAGGGTATTTAGCCAGCTGCGTCCGGCCGCCGTCGAGGAAGATGACATGGAACTCCTTGGGACCGTGCGCGCCATAGGTGGTCACCTTTTCAATATCGCCGGTCTTGCTGGGGCCGGATATCAGGCTGACATAGGAGGGAAT
>JBGOXC010000086.1:0-5712 GCA_041478935.1 Dehalococcoidia bacterium | reverse complement strand
TCACCGCTGTAATAGATAAAAGAAGGCTGAGTAACGATAACCAGTCCCAGCTTCTTAATCTTTTCCAGGAGGGGTGGGGGACATTCGCCACAGTGCTCAATGCGATGGCGTCTGCCTGTCACCGGTGAGTGTTTATTGACGTACTCTAAAGCGGCGACGGCGGCGGTTACGGTGCTTTCCGCGACGGCATGGAAAGCCAACTGAAAACCGGCTTGATGGCAGGCAAGCGCTAGCTCATTCAATTCCGCTGGTTCAGGCTCCACTTCCAGCATGACCTTTACTGCCCCCAGCTGCATCAAGTTATCGCCGGAGCCGGTGATAAGCCCCAGTTTCTTAAAGTCCCGCCAGTATTTTACCCCCGCCATCATCGTAACACGGCTCAAGATATCCCCGTTCAGCTTGAGGTCGCAAAGCGTCTCCCAGCGCTCAATATCGTTACTGACAGTCGCTTCCTGAAAGGAAGTGATGCCGTGCGAAAGGAAATAATTATCCGCCAGGGCGGCGCCTACCGCCAGCTCTTCTTCCGAAAAAGGCGGCATAACCTGGCTGCGGATAAAGCCAAGCATATTAATTAAAATCCCGTTCGGTTCGCTGGTTTCCAAGTCCCGCTCGATGCGGGCGCCGGGTGGTTCTGGTGTGTTAGAGGTAATACCCGCCAATTCAAGCGCCAGTGAGTTAAGCACACAGGCGTGAAGGGAACGGTGGCTTAAAACGACGGGGTGGTGGGGGGCAACCTCATCCAAATCCCGGCGGGTGGGGCAACGCTTACCCTCAAGATAGAACTCATTATAATCCGTGCCGCTTATCCAAGTGCCGGGCGGGGTAGATAAAGCTTTTTGACGTATCGCTTCCTTAATATCGGCGATAGAACGCACTTTTCCCGGCGAGAGGTCGATGCTGGTAAGCTTTCTAATGAGGGAAAAGAGGTGGAGGTGGGCATCATTAAAGCCGGGAACGGCGGTTTTTCCCGCGCAGTCGATAACCTTAGTAGCGCGCCCGGTTAATCTTTCCGCTTCATCATTACCCCCGACGAAAAAGATAGAGTCGTCAGAGATTGCTATCAGTTCTGCCCTCGGACGGGCGGCATCCATGGTAATGACATTAGCGTTTTTCAGGATAATATCGGTTGCCATTGTATAAAGACCTGCGACAATATAAACTATAAATAAGTATACTACGTCAGCATCATATGGGGAAAAAGGAGTAAATCATGGACCCGGAACAACTCGCTAAAAAACTATCCGATTGGATTAAAGATAAGGTGGTGGAGGCGGGGTGTAAAGGGGCGGTGCTGGGGATGAGCGGCGGCATTGATTCTTCGGTAATAGCGGCGTTGTGTATTAAAGTCTTCCCCAAGAACACGCTGGGATTGATAATGCCCTGCTGCAGCAACGAAAAAGATAAAGAACATGCGGAAATAATGGCAAAAAAGTTCTCCATACCGACGAAAACGGTAATCCTCGATGATATATACGATGCCTATTTGAAGATTTTACCGGACTTCAAGCCCGATACGTCCCTTACCCGACTGGCGCAAGCCAATTTAAAGGCAAGGTTGAGGATGATTACGCTTTACTATACGGCTAACCAGCTTAAGTATATGGTCATCGGCTCCGGCAACCGCAGCGAGCTGATGGTAGGCTATTTCACCAAGCACGGCGACGCCGGCGTGGATATTCTGCCACTGGGGAACCTAGTGAAAAAAGAGGTGCGGGAGCTGGCGCGGTTTTTAAAGATTCCACAGGAAATTATCGATAAAGCACCTTCGGCGGGGCTTTGGGCAGGGCAGACGGACGAAAGCGAAATGGGCTTTACTTACGAGGCGCTGGATAACTATATTTTAACGGGCAAGGCACCGGAGGAACTCAAAAAGCGCATCGAGGCAATGCATGCCGCCAGCGCGCATAAGTGCACCACCCCGCCGATACCGGATTTTTAACCGGAAGAGGATTGTCATTTTCCGCGAAAAAACAAAAAGTAAGCCAGGCGGCAGTTTAAAGCCTGTCTTTTAAATTTTTACGGTAGAATAAGCGCTTCCAGCTGCCACCGGTGTGCCGCATTTCTTTAATGCGCGGGAAGTACTTAATCAGCGGCACCAGCGGCAAGCAGACGGAAAAGACTATCAATTGCCAGTCATGGTAGTCTAACCAACCGATGAACGGGAAACAGATAAAGGCAAGACTGTAACTAAAGGTGGGGAAACGGGTGATTACTAAAAACAGCAAGAAAATACCGAGAAAGATTGGCGTTCCCCACGGCATAAAGTAGACTAAAACCCCGATGGCGGAAGCTCCACCCCTGCCGCCTCGGAACTTGAGAAAGACCGGGAAACCGTGCCCCAGCACCACGGCGACACCAGCCAGCATCTCTACAATTAAAGCCGTCCCCAGGAAATGAGCTACAGCTACTCCTAAAGCACCTTTACCAATATCTATGAGCAACACCAACATACCCTCGGCAAAGCCGACCTTGTAGAAGGTATTCATCGCTCCCAGGTTATGGCTGCCCACCTCGCGGATATCCACACCCTTTCTCAAACGAGCGACAATGAAGGCCGTGGGAAAAGAGCCAATCAGGTAAGCGGCAAGTAAAGCTACAATAATAAAAAGTACGTCCAAAACTTAAATCCTCAACTTTGTGTTTAACTTAATATAGCACTATATTTGGTTTTTTACTAAAAACATAAAGAACCATTCTTGTTTTAGTTTGACACCTGCCAGTGAAAAACTGTAATCTGGAATTATTCCAGAACAGCACAGGAGGACAGCATGAAGAAAGTTGCTGTGGTGGGTGTAGGAGAGACGAAGTTCAGCGGCCCCCAGACCAAGACAGAGGTTGAACTTTTCGGCGAAGCCGCTACGGACGCAATTGCTGAATCTAATTTAAAGCCACAGGATATAAAGGCGCTGTTTATCGGCAACGCGCTGGGGGATATCGAGGAGGGGCAAGGCATGATAGCGGCTTATATCGCCGAGAACATCGGCTGCATGTATGTGCCCGCCAACCGCTATGAGGGCGCCTGCGCCTCCGCCAGCATGGCGGTGAGGGACGCTTTCATGTGGGTGGCATCGGGCTATTATGATATCGTTATTGCCGGCGGGGTGGAGCGGGCGGCGACGATGGGCACCGGGCTGGCGACGCGCACCTTCGCCATGTTCAGCGACGCCCGCTATGAATATCCGTCCGGCGTGACCTTCCCGGCAGTTTTTGCCATGTTGACCCACCTCTATGCCGATACCTATAAAATCCCACTCCAAAAATTACGCGAACAAATGGCAAAAGTTACCATGCAGTCATATAGGCATGGCGCTATTAATCCCAAAGCACAGTTCTTCGGCAAGAACGCCGACATGACCGTAGAAAAAGTCCTCGGCAGCTTTGTGGTCTGCACGCCACTCACCCTGCACGACTGCTGTCCGTTCTCCGACGGCGCGGCGGCGGTGGTGCTGGCGTCGGAAGACATCGCAAAAAAACTCACGAAAAAACCGGTCTATGTCACCGGCGTAGGGCAAGCATCCAACGGCCCCCTCGGCAACCAGAAAGATTACCTGCCGCGTATCAGAGCTAGAGAAATATCCTCGCAGCAAGCCTATAAAATGGCGGGTTTAACGCCTAAAGACATCGACCTGTGCGAGCTGCACGACTGCTTCAGCATTGCCAGTCTGATAGCCGCGGAAAGTCTGGGATTTTTCGACTACGGCAAGGCAGGCGAAGCCTGGGAAAAGGGGCAGGCGGATATCGGGGGGAAAGTTGCCATCAATCCCTCTGGCGGACTTAAAGCCAAGGGGCATCCCATCGGGGCGACGGGGGCGGGTCAGGTCTATGAAATCGCTAAACAACTGCGGGGAGAGGTCGAGCCGGGCAGACAAGTTCCCAACGCGAAAATCGGTATGACAGATACGCTTGGCGGGGACGGCGGCACGCTGGTCAACTTGATTTTAGAAAGGGGCTGGAAATAAAATGGAACAGAAACTCTATTTTAAAGACTATAACGAAGCCCTGAAACAGAATAAGTTATTAGGCCTAAAGTGCCGCCAGTGTAAAGCTATAACAATACCGCCCAAGATGGCTTGCCGCCAGTGCGGCAGCCCAGACATGGATGTTATTGAAGTAAAAACCGATGGCAAAATTAAGACTTTCACCACGGTATTCGTCGGGGCGGAGGGGCGGGAGAGTGAGGTACCCTACATCCTCGTGATAGTAGAATTAGATGAAGGACCCTGGATAATGGGCAACCTGGAGGGCATCGACCCCAAGGCAGCAACAATGGAGCTTATAGGGAAAAAAGTGAAAATGGGCAATAAGATTTTCCCCGGCGACAAATACTCCGCCGGCGAGAGCGCTCGGCCGATATTCAGTCTAGCAGGATAAAACATAGATGACCGAGCCATATCAACGACATTTAAAATTTAAATCCGTTACCAATTTCCGCGATATCGGCGGCTACCGCACACAGAAGGGTCATACTGTAGCCTGGCAGCGTATCTATCGCAGCGGCGAGCTGGCCCGAATTAGCCAGGAAGACTATGATAGGCTAATTAACGAGATCAGGCTGACCGCAGTCGTAGATTTAAGGAGTGATTTTGAAGTAGAACGCCAGGGGACAGGACTGCCCGCCGGAACTAATATCAAATACTACAACATTTCTTTTATCACCGATGGCGGCAACAGGGAGGCGGAAGCCAAGCGGTATGACGCGTTCACTAACATGGGCCAGTTTTACCTGGATATCACACAAAATAAAGGCTTCGGGGGAAAGATTGTCCAGGCGCTAGAGGTTATTGCCGAGTCCAAAAATTATCCCCTTGTTTTCAACTGCGCTATCGGCAAAGACCGGACGGGCATACTGGCGGCGATGCTTTTAAGCGTCCTCGGTGTGGCGGAGAAAGACATTATCGAAGACTATTCACTATCCGACCAGTATATGGCCGAGCTCCGCCAACAGCTGAAGAACGCTGATAATCTGCCGGACGACGTTAAGCTCCTGCCGGACTTTTTCTGGAGAGCTGAACCAGAGTCGATGTTTTTGCTTTTGACAACACTACGGAATGAATACGGCTCGGCGATGGATTATCTGGAATCTATGGGAGCAGAGAAATCACTGGCGGTCAGATTAAAAAATGCCCTGTTGGTCTAGCTAATCAAAGATTATCTGCATCATGTAGACATCAAGCAACTTATCGAATTTCTGCCCCACCTCTCTCATCACTCCGATGTGCTGAAAGCCCAGCGATTCGGCTAATTTGATACTAACTTCGTTATCACCGGCTATTCTAATGATAGCGGTGTGGAGTCCGGCATCTTTGCCAGCTTTTAACATAGCTACGGATAGCTGCCGGCCTACCCCTTTTCCCTGGTATCCTTCCTTAACATAGAGCGAAGCCTCGGCGGTAGCGGCATAAGCGCAACGGTCCGACCATTGGCTCATCGATGCCCAACCAATTATCTTTTCACCTTCCTGTCCCACGATAATCGGGTATTTGTCTCCATGTTTATCGAACCAGATTTTTTGTTCGTCAACGGTCTTGGTTTGAGTATCGAAGGTAGCGGTGGTGTGTAAAATAGCCTCGTTATAAATATCAGTAATAGCCGGCAGGTCTTTTAATTCTGCTTTACGTATCGCAACCATAATTAGCCGTCCTTTCTCAAGCGGGAAAGAACCTCCCGGGCGGCGCGGTGAGGCGTGATTTTGCCCGCTTGGAGGTCATCAAC
>JBGOXC010000208.1:0-2968 GCA_041478935.1 Dehalococcoidia bacterium | reverse complement strand
CCCCAACCACCCTCTCCAAGTTATTTCTAAGCTTCCTTTCAATTATATGGTGATATGCCTCTAATGTAAAGATGACCCTATTTATCACCCGTTCAAGCCCAACCTGGCAGCTTCGTTAATAACTTCTTATAAAATCACCCGACGAATTATATATGCCGTCATGTTTACTCTCCCTTAACCAGTGTCGAATATTCTACAACAATTAACCCAGGTGTTAACTAATACTAATCACTGGCTTTTTGATAAGCATTCTTAATTCTGGATATCTCAAGCCTTTCTATTAAAAAAATCGGCTCCGTGACAAAAATTTGACGTGAGAGCCATTAGTAATTATCTTTAAGTTTTTTTAACCTCCAATAGTAAAAAAACTTTATTTTCGCAGAGTTTAACATGATTTACCACATATGTCAAACATTTTATTTAAAAAATAATTCCATTAAGAAGCATTAATTACAACCTGGTGTAATTTAACCGCTATTCTTCTCCACGAACCCCTTTATTTTACGTTCGAAAACACCCCTCGCTAATAGAATCCGGTGTTCACACTTAAGGCACTTTAGTCCGATGTCCGCCCCTAACCGCACCACCTGCCATTCATAGCCGCCACAGGGATGAACTTTTTTAAGTTTTACTACATCACCGATTTTTATTTCTATAACCAATTAGTGTCTTCCTGCGAATAGGCAATTATCATAGATAGTCGTTAATACGGTCGCGCAGTTCCCGAGCAACCTTAGCTGCCGCGGTGGCAAAGTCCTTGCCCCGGGAAGTGTAGAGAATCTGCCGTGATGAGTTGATGATAGTCCGCTGCCTTCCTTTATCTACCCCGTATTTTACTACCTGCTCAAGCTCGCCACCCTGTGCCCCTACGCCGGGTATGAGTAGCAGTATTTGCGGGTATCTTTGCCTTATCAGTTTAAGTTCCTCGGGATAGGTAGCCCCCACCACCAGCCCCAGATTGCCATATTTGTTCCATTCATTAACTTTTTCGGCAACGACCTCGTACAGCATCTTTTTGTCTTTCCCGACAGGCAGTGACTGGAAGTCCGCGGCGCCGGGATTTGAGGTGCGGCAGAGGACAAAGATGCCGCGGTCGCAGCGTTCGATAAAAGGCTCCAGCGAATCGTAGCCGAGGTAAGGATTGACGGTTACTGCATCGGCGTTAAAGCGGTCGAAAAGGCTTTGGGCATAGGCTTTGGCCGTATTGCCGATATCCCCGCGTTTGGCATCTATAATTACCGGTATTTCTTTTGGTATATAATTCCGAGTTTTATGCAATGCTTCTACAGCTTCATGGCCCATCGCTTCGTAGAAAGCTATATTCGGCTTATAAGCGCAAACAAAATCAGCCGTAGCATCAATAATAGCCTTATTAAACTCAAAAACCCCGATTTTCTCCGGTATCAGGGCGGGGTCGGGGTCAAGACCAATACATAATAGGCTATGGTTTTTTACACTTATTTGCGCCAGTTTTTCGATAAAGCCCATTTTTCTCCCCAGATATTACGGTTTACGTGCAGTACTCCACCAGAGATAGATTACGCAAAAATTAATCTTCTTTTAGACCGGCAGCATCCATATGTGCCGTACGCGCTTCCGGCGGGAGCATGTTCTCCAGGATTTTTTCCATAGCCATGGTGTGGCTGCATAGTCCCCATTGCGAGAAAAAGCTACAGGTGCAGTGCCATTTGCCATTTTCAAAGGTAACATCATAATCGCTGTTCTCACCACGGAATTTTACAGTAAGCTCCTTGAATGTAACCCGGTCTTTTTCCTCGGCATAACGCTTGGCTTTTTCTATTTTCCCGATCAGGCTTGACTGCATTGACGTTACCTCCTTAAATTAAAAGCACTGGCTCTTGCCGAGTCCAGTGCTTCAATAACACTCCGCGGTAACATTCCTTTGTATTTCGCGTAAATAGCTCATAGGCGTAAATCCTTTAAAGCTTATAAATTCTACTCCCTTTTTTTTGATAAGTCCAGCCGATTTCAAACAATTTTTACCCATTTTCTCCTCTCTATACCCCCCTCCTTTGACAGCAACCAAAACTCACCCTATAATTTCCCTTGAAGGATTATGAAAAAGAGTCGTATTGGCGTGCTTACCGGCGGCGGCGACTGTGCCGGATTGAACCCCGCTCTAAAGTGGGTGGTGAAAACCGCCACTGACGAACGCCTGGTGAAAGAACGGGGCATCCATTATGAAGTCCTCGGCATCCATGACGGCTGGGCGGGCTTAGTCAACGTCAACCCAACCCAATGGAATGATGGTGTAAACATCACCCTGCTTGATTCAGATATTGTCAGAACCTGGGACAGATATGGCGGCACGATGTTGGGCACTTCACGCTTCAGCCCTTATGACCCCAAAAACAACGTTTCCAAACAGGTCATCGCTAACATTAAAAAGCTGGGACTGGAAGCCGTTATCGTTATCGGCGGCGACGGTACGCTGGCGATTGCCGTCCGACTCGCTAAGGAAGGTATTAACGTTATCGGCATCCCCAAGACGATAGATAAAGACCTGCCGGAAACAGACTATACCCTCGGGTTCGAGACAGCCCTCAATGTCATTGTTGAAGAGGTCGACCGGCTAAGAACAACCGCTGGTTCTCATAAAAGAATTTTTGTCGTCGAGACGATGGGCAGGAACGCCGGCTGGCTGGCCTTGGAAGGCGGTGAGGCTTGCGGTGCCTACATTATCCTGATACCGGAATGGGATTTCTCCTTCGACCGCGTTAATGAGCTCGTCATGGAGGGGAAAAGGGCTGGTACAAGATATGAAATCATCATTGTCGCGGAAGGCGCTAAGCCCATCGGCGGCCAGCAAATAGTTAAAAAGAAAGGCATCGATAGCTTCGGACGTAAAACCCTCGGCGGCATCGGCGAACTGGTAGCCAACGAAATTGAACAAGCGACCGGAATTGAGACCCGCAGTGTGGAACTTAGTCACCTGCAGCGTGGCGGT
>JBGOXC010000007.1:0-12088 GCA_041478935.1 Dehalococcoidia bacterium | reverse complement strand
CTTGCATGCATCTTGGACTAGAAAACTTCCACAAGCTCGGCTCTTTCGGCTATCCGCGTTTGAATATCGATGCTCGCGTCGTGGATGATAAAGGTAATGACGTGTCCCCCGGAACCGTCGGAGAAATAATCCTACGCGGCGCTAATGTGATGAAATGTTACTATAAGAACCCCCAAAAAACTGCCGAAACGCTTAAAGACGGCTGGCTCTACACCGGCGACCTGGTCAAACAAGATGAGGAAGGCTTTATCTCTTACGTCGATCGCAAAAAGGACCTTATCATCAGCGGCGGCGAGAATATTTACCCGGTGGACCTCGAATCCGTGCTTATCGGGCAACCCAAAGTTAAAGACGTCGCTATCATCGGTATGCCGGATGAAAGGTACGGCGAAGTTGTCGCTGCGGTTATCCAACCAAAGGAAGGCGTTACATTAACCGAAGATGAAATGCGGGCCTATTATGAACCTAAACTGCCTAAATACGCCTGGCCGAGAATTATCCTCTTCGGCGAAGTGCCACGCAACCCCACCGGCAAAATTGAAAAGCCCAAGTTAAGAGAACGCTATAATAATATAAAATGGAATCCTAAAAGCGGTAAATAACATTAAAGGAGACTGATATGGATTTCAAAGACTGCGTAAAATTTGCCAATGATAACAAGACCTGCTACCTCGCCACAGCGGACGGCGATCAGCCCCGCGTCAGGTGCCTCGGCATGTGGTACGCCGATGAGACCGGTTTCTGGTTCCAGGGGCAAACGGTCAAGGCTTTTTATAAACAGCTGCAAAAGAATCCCAAGGTGGAAATCTATTTTAACGCTACAGATTTTAGCAGAGTGATGCGCGTCACCGGCAAGGCTAAAATTATTACGGATAACAAAATCCGGGCACGGTGCATCGAGGAAAGGCCGTTCGTGAAGAACATGGGCATTACCACCCCGGATAATCCGCTGCTGGCGGTCTTCCAGGTATATACCGGTGAAGCTTATTTCTGGACGATGGCAGACAGTATGAAAGAAGCCAATCTGCCGCGGATTAAGTTTGGTAAGTAGTAAATGCAACCTCCTAAAATAACCGCATAAGCGAGGAAATATGTCTCTTCCTAACATTTTCTGGATTGTACCTGCAGCGAGCATCATCACTATTATCTTCGCCATTTTTCTTATCCGCAACGTCATGCGACGTCCCACCGGCACCCCGAAAATGAAGGAAATCGGGGATATTATTTTCAAAGGGGCCTGGGCATTTCTCAAGCGCCAGTACAGCACCATCGCCATGTTTTCGCTGGCGATTGCCGTTATCATCGGCGTGCTGGTCGGCGTGCTCGGCCATACCGGCGTGGAGCAATACGGCTACAGCGCATTTGCTGTAGGTTGGCGCACGGCGATAGCCTTCCTGGTTGGTGCGTTCTGTTCCGGTTTATCCGGTTTTATCGGCATGTACATTGCCGTGAAATCTAACGTTCGTTGTGCCGCCGCCGCACAAAAGAGCCTAAAAGAGGCCGTTGAGGTCGCTCTTCGGGGTGGCGCGGTATCCGGCTTCCTCATCACAGCTTTGAGCCTTATCGGCGTCACGGCAATCTTTTTCGCTTACGGCGGCAACAGCAACCCGCAGGTCGCACCGCACTTAATCGTCGGCTTTGGCTTCGGCGCGAGCTTCGTTGCCCTGTTCGCCCAACTGGGCGGCGGTATCTACACTAAAGCAGCCGATGTCGGCGCCGACCTTGTCGGCAAGATAGAGTCTGGCATCCCGGAAGATGACCCGCGCAATCCCGCCGTCATTGCCGACCTCGTTGGAGATAATGTGGGCGACTGCGCCGGACGCGGTGCCGACCTTTTCGAATCTACGGCAGCCGAGAATATCGGTGCCATGATTCTCGGTGTTATGGCTTATGTAGTGACGAGTAATATTGCCTGGGTGCTTTTCCCACTTTGCGTACGCGGTTTCGGTATGCTAGCCAGCATGATAGGTCTGCTCTGCGTCAGGGCTAAAGAGAATGAAAATGCTATGAATGCCCTTAACCGCGGCTATTTTGTGGCTATTGCATTATCCGTTGTTGGATTGGCGATAACAGTCTATTTTATGCTGGACAACTGGTGGCTTTTCGGCGCCGGCATGATCGGTATAGTCGCCAGTATCGTTATTATCTTCGTTACCCAATACTATACTGAGTGGCGCTATCGGCCGGTGCGTGATATCGCCGAAGCGTCTAAAACAGGCCCAGCGACCAATATCATCATGGGGATGTCGGTAGGTTTTTCTACCACCTTGCCGACCGCAATTATCATCGGTGTATCGCTGCTGCTGGCTTACTGGATGGGCACACAGAGCGACGTTGCGGGTGCTGGCGCTTTCGGCACCGCCGTTGCCACGATGGGCATGTTAATGACCTGCCCTTATGTGCTATCCATGGATACCTTCGGGCCGATTACCGATAATGCCAACGGCATCAACGAGATGGCGGGCGCCGGCGAGAACGTACGTAAGATTACCGATCGGCTGGATGCGGTGGGCAATACTACTAAAGCTCTAACCAAGGGTTACGCGATGGTTTCCGCCGGGCTAGCGGCTTTCCTGCTGTTCCAGGCTTACCTGGATAGAGTCTCGCTTATCAAGTTCGGCGTTGAAGGCCAGTATAACGTCGTCAACATCGCCCGCATCGAAGTATTCGTGGGCGCTTTACTCGCCGCGATGATTGTCTACCTCTTTAGCTCCTGGGCGATTAAAGCCGTGGGTAAAACAGCCTCGAAAATCATCGAGGAGGTACGCCGGCAGTTCCGCGCCGACCCCGAGATACTTAATCCTAAAGACCCCATGCATCCCCACGTACCCGATTATGCTAAAGCAGTGGACATCACCACCAAAGCTGGCTTGCGCGAGATGATAGCCCCAGGGCTATTAGTGATACTGGCTCCAATCATCATCGGCGTGGTTTTCAAGTACCTGCCGCTGGGCTACGATGCCGCGATGGTCGTAGCTGCGGTGCTGATGGTCGGGACTATTGTCGGGATTATGATGGCGTCGTTTATGAATAACGGCGGCGGCGCCTGGGACAACGCCAAGAAGATGATTGAGGACGGCCAACTTAAAGACGAGAATGGTGTGGTACTGGGTAAAAAGAGCTTCGCCCACCAAGCGGCAGTGGTCGGCGATACGTTGGGCGACCCACTTAAAGACACGGCCGGTCCATCGCTGCACGTGCTGGTGAAACTCCTGGCGACTATCACACTGGTGATGTGCCCGTTGTTTATCTAGTTCATCAAGAAGATAGTTATTAAGGGGTATGATTTTTTAGTCATGCCCCTTATTATTTAATAGCATTTAATCTAAAATTATCATTTGTTACAAAATAAAAAAACGTGTAAAAATTTGTACGTAAATAGCTACAAGTATTTGTTTTTTGTTATATGTTAAGCCAGCTTCAAATGACTAGGGTTTGTTTTTCTATTTATGTCAAGTGTCTTTTTATATATCCCCTATTAGTAACTATAAGCCAATAATGCGAGGCTGGCAATGAGAGAATGTCGTCCATTTTTAGCGATTATCTCAAAAACGTGTTGGCCCTGATTTCGGTAGCGATGGTGGAGTCTGGCCCATGTCCGGGGTGGACGACTGTTTCCGACGGCAGTGTTAGTAATTTGGTCTTGATGCCTTTAATTAGCGCGTTATAGTCGCCATCAATAAGGTCGTACCGGCCGATACCGTAGTTGAAAAGTGTATCCCCCGTAAAGACATGCCCTTCCCCGGCGAGGCTGATACCGCAGGGCGTGTGTCCCGGCGTATGCAGGACTTTAAAGTGCAGGTTACCGATATCTATCACGTCGCCATCGTTTAGAATACGCGTAGGTTTGGGGGCGCCCTCGAAGGGTTCTTCAAAGACGTAACTAGGCGACTGCGGCAGATACTTGGCGCATTCTGCGTGGGCGGCAAGCTCGGCTTTAGTGGCCTTAAACACTTGCCCTGCCGCACCCACATGGTCGGGATGGCGGTGGGTCAAAACAATAAGTTTTATCTTAAGCCTCAGTTTCTCAACAGTCTTTAAAATCTCCGAAGCGTTAGCGCCGGGGTCAATAATCATCCCCTCTTTACTGGCTTCATCACCCACAATATAGCAATTGCTAGCATACGGACCGACAACGAGTTTACGGATTATCACGAAAATCCTCCGATATTAACAAGTATACTCGAACTACTTGCTTCATTTCTACGCGATAAGCTAAACTTGACTATATAACTTTAGCATAAGGAGCTTCGCTTGGCAGATATTCGCCCGTTTCAAGGCGTACATTACAATTCTGCGGTGGTGAAAGACCTTGCCAAGGTAATTTGTCCCCCTTACGACATCATCACCCCCCAGCTGCAGCAGGAGCTTTACCAGCGCAGCGACTATAACTACGTCCGTATTGAATGGGGACGGGAGCAACCGCAAGATAAAGATACCTTCAATAAATATACCCGAGCGGCTAATACTTTAAAAAGCTGGCTGGAGCAACGAGTCCTCGTGGCGGATGAAAAACCGTCGCTTTATATTGACGAGCATGCTTTTACCTATCAAGGCAAATCATTACACCGCCGTAATCTTTATTGCCTAGTGAAGTTGGAGGATTGGAGCAAAATGGTGGTTCGCCCGCATGAGGGGACACTGGCCAGGGCTAAAAGCGACCGCCTGACGATGCTCTGGACACTCCAAAGTAATACCAGCCCCATCATGGCGCTTTATGAGGACAAGAATAAAGCTATCGGCGCCCTGCTGAATACACCAGCCCATCATAAGACGGTTTTCCACTCGGGCAATTTAAACGGCGAAAGCCACCGCGTCTGGACTTTGAATGATAATGAGGCACTTAACCGTTTAAGAAGCTTCCTTGCCGGCCAGCCTCTTTATATCGCCGACGGCCACCACCGGTATGAAAGCGCTCTAGCTTATCAGCGGGAAAGACGCAGCACGTCTTTGCAGGGGGTTTTGGAAGCGCCTTATGATTTTGTGATGATGACACTGGTGGATATCGCCGACCCCGGACTAGTTATTTTGCCAGCCCACCGCCTTGTCCGCGGTTTGGCACAATCAGCGCTGGAGGATTTATCGGGACGATTGAATGCATTTTTTATGATTAAAGAATATCCCATCAATAAAAAGAGTATTGTATCGCAGATAAATAGTCTGCTGGCCGGAGCTGAAACAAAATTTATCCTGTGCGGTCTTAAACCTGGTAAATTGCTGGTTCTTTCTGTCCGCGATACTAAAGCCATCCGCCCTATGTTCCCGGCTTTTCATTCGGAAATTTATCAGCAACTTGATGTCAGTATCGTCGACCATGTTATTCTTGAAGAACTACTCGGTTTAACTCATGAAAAAGCCGGCGCTTTCCTCGATTATAACCACGATGTTGCGGAAGCGGTAACCAAAGTCCTGGATGGTGAATACCAGCTGGGCATCATTGTCAATCCTGTTAAACCAGAAGCAGTAAAATCTATCGCCGACAGCGGCGACCGTATGCCGCATAAATCAACCTATTTTTACCCCAAGGTTCCGGCCGGTTTGGTCTTATATCGCTTCGCTTAAAACTTAGCAGATTTCCCCTAATATTTGAGAAAAATTGCCGTATTTTTCCTATCGTTTTACGTTTGACGCCTATTTACTCATATGATAACATTGAATTATATAGCTGGCCTGTTTCCGTTAGGTTTGGAAGCAAATGCCAGCTTCAGGAGTTGCCGACATGCTGGTTGAGGAAGAGTTAGCCAGGTTTTCATCCACTAAAGAATCCGTGCTGTCTATCGGCGTTTTTGACGGTTTTCACCTCGGTCATCGACGCTTGATTGCCGAGCTGTTGCGTCAGGCAGAAAAACGGAAGATGGTTGCCGGTGTGGTAACTTTTCGGCATAATCCGGAAAAACTGCTTTCGCATCGTAACAAGCTTCCTTTTCTGATGGACATCGGTGAAAGACTCAATCTCCTCAAGCAGGCTGGCGTAGCAATGGTGATTCCTCTTTCATTCACCCCAGAATTGGCTCAATTGAGTGCACGACAGTTCGTTACCCTCCTGCAAAAATATCTTAAGATGCGCGGGCTAGTCATCGGTGAGGATTTCGCGTTAGGTAAGGGACGCGAAGGAGATACAGCAACGTTAAGCAAAATCGGGCAGGAGATGAATTTTATTGTTACGGTAGTTCCACCTCTGATGATAAACGGCGAGGTAGTGAGCAGCACAACAATTAGAAAAACGCTGGCGGCAGGCGAGATGTTAAAGGTACGCAGTATGATGGGGCGGCCTTTTAAACTAGAGGGCAAAGTAGTATCGGGCTACGGGCGCGGTACAGGTCTGGGATTCCCGACCGCCAATATTGAAGTAACCTCGGACCATGCGTTACCGCCGGACGGCGTTTACACCAGTTGGGCGCATATCAACGGAAATGCCTACCAAGCAATGACAAACATCGGGAAAAATCCCACTTTTGGGACGAATAGCCGGACGGTAGAGGCTTACCTTATTGATTATCACGGCGATTTATACGGCGCCGACCTGCAATTGGACATAGTCGCCCGCCTGCGCGCTGAAAAGAAATTTAAAAATTCCAACGAGCTGAAGAAACAGGTCGCCGAGGATATTCGTAAAGGTAAAAAAATCCTCGACAGTAACGGTGTGAAATTATAGGAGTTTTATGGTCGATGATATAGAAAAACAGGTCGCCACTTACATGCACGGCTCGGATTTCGGCGACCCGCAAATTAAAGAACAGATGACCAAGGAGCTGCGGCAGAGGCTGGTTGAAGCTAAAGCCGAAGGACGTCCGCTTCGGGTTTATTGCGGCTATGACGTTACTGCCCCGGACCTGCATCTAGGGCACACCATCACTATACGCAAGCTGCGGCAGTTTCAAGACTTCGGGCACGATGTAACATTCGTTATCGGCACCTTTACCACACTCATCGGCGACCCCAGCGATCGCGATGAGGCGCGTGTGATGGCTCTAGAAGAAAGAGTCAAACAGAATGCGCAATCCTACGCCGAGCAGGCGTTTAAAATCCTCGATAAGAAAAAGACTCACGTACGTTATAACTACGATTGGCTAAGCAAGCTAACTTTTACAGACGTTATCAGCATGGCTTCGTGTTTTACCGTGCAGCAGTTCCTGGTGCGAGATAGGATTCAAAAACGCCTGGAAAAGAACGACCCTATTTGGCTACGAGAGTTCCTTTATCCGCTCGCCCAAGGATATGACGCTTTTCATCTAAAGGCTGATGTCCAGTTAGGCGCCACCGAGCAGCTTTTTAATCTGATGGCCTGCCGCCGCCTCCAGGAAGCTTTCGGGCAAAAGCCCCAAGTATGCCTTACCTTCCCGGTGCTGGTGGGTATAGACGGCGTTGACCGCATGAGCAAGAGCCGGGGTAATTATATCGGCATCGCCGAGCCGCCACAAACTATTTATGGCAAGACGATGTCCATCCCGGATAATATCTTGATACAATATTTTACTCTGTTGTCTGATGCGCCAATTGAAGAAATCAAACAAATGACCAGCGATATTGACAACAAAAAAGTCAACCCAATGGACTTGAAAAAACGATTGGCTAAAGAGCTGGTTACTCGATTCTACAGCGCCAAAGAAGCGCAAGAGGCGGAGAAGCACTTTGAAAAGACGGTACAAAACAAAGAGCTGCCGGATGAGATAGAAGAATATGAACTAAAGCAAACAATAAGCATCAGCCAGCTGTTGGCGCAGTCCGGCTTAGCCGCCAGCCGCAGTGAAGCGGTACGCTTGATTAAACAGGGGGCGGTCACTATCAACGGGGAGAAAATAGCCGATGCCAACCAAATCGTCTCCAAAGGCGCTACCATCAAAGTCGGTAAAAGACGTTATTTAAAAACTATTTAAAATACTCTCAAGGAGAAAAACATGACACAGTTACGCGTCCCCGGCCCAACTCCCTGCCCGCCAGAGGTTTTAAAAGCCATGGCCTGGCAAATGGTCAATCACCGTGGTCCGGAATACCATGAAATGATTGAGGAAGTGACCGAGAACCTGAAAAAGGTCTTCCAGACAAAGAATGATGTCCTGCTTTTAACCGGCTCCGGCACCGGCGGACTTGAAGCGTCGGTAGTCAACACGATGTCCCCCGGCGACAAAGTGCTATCCGTAACGATGGGCGTTTTCGGCGACCGTTGGGCGAGCATCGCCAAGACCTTTGGCGCCGACGTAATTTCCCTTAAGGTGGAGTGGGGCAAAGCTGCCGACCCGGATGCCGTCAAGAAAGCGCTCAAAGATAATCCCGGCGTAAAAGCCGTCATGATTACACATAATGAGACGTCCACCGGCGTTACCAATGACATCAGAGCGATAGCTAAAGTGGTGAAAGATGCCGGTAAGCTCTTAATCGTGGACGCTATCTCTAGTCTCGGTTCCATAAACCTGCCCGTCGATGAATTAAAGTGCGACGTTGTTATCACCGCTTCGCAAAAAGGCTGGATGGTACCGCCCGGTATGGCGATGGTCAGCGTCTCCCAAGAGGCATGGAAAGCCCGCGAGGCATCCAAGATGCCCAACTTCTACTGGGACTTTGTCCGAGCGAAGAAAATTTATGACGAAAAGAAGGAAAACCCCTGGACGCCGGCTATATCCATCGTTTACGCCTTTAAAGTTGCTCTGCAGATGATGTTGAAAGAGGGTATCGAGAATATATTCGCCCGGCACGAGCGCATCGGCAAGATGACCCGCGAAGGCATTAAAAAGCTGGGTTTACCCCTCTTTGCCGACCCCGCCCATGCCTCGAATACGGTTACTTCCGTCGGCATTCCAGAAGGGCTCGACGGCAAGAAGTTCCGCCAAATACTACGGGAGAAATATCACGTTGTGCTGGCTGGCGGTCAGCAGACTCTCGATGGTAAGATATTCCGTATCGGCCATCTCGGCCTGGTCAATGAAAAGGACGTTAAAGAAATATTAGGCGCAATCGAAAAGGTTTTGCCCATAGCCGGCTTTAAGAAATAAATTTTAAGGATATTCCTATGGCTGATAAGCGAAAAAAGGTATTAATTACCGATGAAATTTCCGAGGAAGGTATTGAACCCCTACGTAAAGCTGCGCAGGTAGATATCAAGTTAGGCCTAAAACCAGAGGAAATCATCGCTATCATCGGCGATTACGACGCCCTGATGGTGCGCAGCCAGACTAAAGTGACAGCAGGTATCATCGAGGCTGGCAAAAAGCTCCAGGTTATTGCCCGCGCCGGCGTCGGCATCGATAATGTAGATGTCGAAGCCGCTACCCGCTGTGGGGTAGTAGTCGTTAACGCCCCCACCGGCAATACCGTCTCCGCCGCCGAGCACGCCATCGCCCTGATGCTGGCGTTGGCACGTAATATACCGCAGGCTAATTCCTCTCTGAAGAGCTGTGAATGGAAGCGAAATGAGTTCATGGGCACCGAGCTAAGAGGTAAGACCCTGGGCATTATCGGGCTCGGCAATGTGGGGTCGGAGGTGGCCAAGCGCGCCCAGGCATTTGAAATGCGACTCATCGGCATTGACCCGCTGGTTTCCATCGAATACGCCAAGAAGCTCGGCGTGACGCTGGTCGAGATGAGGCAACTGATGCAGGAATCCGATTTTATTACCCTCCATATCCCCCTTACCGCGCAAACCAGAGGTTATATCGGCAAGAGAGAGTTGGCGCTGGTTAAGCCCAACGTGCGCATCATCAACTGCGCCCGCGGCGGGTTGATTGATGAAAATGAGCTGGTCAAGGCGATACACGAAAAAAGGGTCGCCGGAGCAGCCATAGACGTCTTCGAGAAAGAGCCCTGCACGGAAAGCGTCCTCTTTAAAGAAGATAAGATTATCGTTACGCCCCACCTCGGTGCTTCGACGACAGAAGCACAAGTGCTTGCCGCGCGCGACGTTGCCGAGCAGATAGCCGATATTTTTAAAGGCCTGCCCGCCCGCGCCGCGATTAACGTCCCTTACATTCCATCGGAAACCCTGACGGCGCTAACGCCTTACCTGAAACTGGCACAAACGTTATGTAAACTAGACTACACGCTCGCCGAAGGACAATCCAAGTCCATCCGCATCAAATACAACGGCGACATTGCTAATTACGACACCAACATCCTGAAAGCGGCGGTGGTGGGCGGATTATTAGCCGGCATCAGCGAGGAGCGGGTCAATATCGTTAACTGCAACGTGATTGCCGCAAAGCGCGGCCTGACAATAGTTGAAGAAAAAGAAGCTAGTTGCGAAAACTACGCCAGCCTGCTTACCGTAGAAATAACGACGACTACGGGAGTCTGGACTGTCGCCGGCACGATTATGAACGACGATTCGCATATCGTACGCATCAACGACTACTGGCTGGATATCGTGCCCACACCCGGCTCTTACTTCCTCTTCAGTGACCACCGGGACCGTCCGGGTTTCATCGGCGCGGTGGGCAAAATTACCGGCGACGCCAATGTCAACATCAGCTCCATGCACCTGGGGCGGCTCAAGCCGCGGGGTAAGGCGCTGCTGGTGCTTAGCCTCGATGAGCCGTTACCCATTAAAGCCCAGCAGCAAATCATGGCGCTACCTGACGTATCCTCCGTTAAGCTAGTTGCGTTATAAACGTGTCATATTGAGAGCAGTCTTACCTTAGTTTCATTGACTTGACCTATCTCCGGTGTTATCATAATTGTGAGATATTAGACATGTCCGCATTGACTGAACTCTGTCAGCAAATTGCTTTATGCTATAAATGTGATATCGCCCGTTTACGTACCAAAGCTGTACCCGGTGAGGGCGCAGAAAACGCCGAAATCATGTTCATCGGTGAAGCCCCCGGCTGGCACGAAGACCAACAGGGCCGCCCTTTCGTCGGTCAGGCCGGCCAATATCTTGACCAACTTTTGCTCTCTATTAATTTGAAGCGTTCGCAGGTATATATCGCCAACGTAATTAAATGTCGTCCGCCGGACAACCGCGACCCCCTCCCTACGGAAATTCAGAACTGCGCGCCGTGGCTGGAAAACCAGATAAATATCATCAAGCCCAAGATGATTGTCACCTTGGGGCGCTATTCCATGGCTAAATACTTTCCGGGCAAGAGTATTAGTAAAATTCACGGTACGGCGGTAAAACGCGACGGAATTATCTACTGCGCCATGTATCATCCCGCCGCCGCTTTGCACCAGGGCAGCCTGCGGCAGGATATTGAAGCAGATATGCAGAAAATCCCTAAGTTGATTGCAGATTTGAACAAGGTTGAAGAAGAAAAACCACAGCCACAGCAGCTAAATATGTTTGAGGTATAACTTATGACCAGATTAAAGTTAAAAGTAATCCCGCTCGGCGGGTTAGGTGAAATCGGTAAAAATATGCTCGTTTTGGAATATGAGAACGACATTATCGTCATCGACGCCGGACTAATGTTCCCAGAAGAAGAGATGCTCGGCATCGACCTAGTTATTCCGGATTTCAGCTACGTTACCGAACGAAAATATAAAGTCCGGGGCATCATTATCACCCACGGCCATGAAGACCATATCGGCGCGCTGCCCTACTTATTGCCGCAGCTCGATAATGTACCGCTATATTCTTCAAAACTCACCAACGGGCTTATCCAGGTAAAGCTAAAGGAGAGAAGGACGCACAAAGGCGTCAATCTAAAAATATTGGACTTCGGCAAAGAAATAACGCTCGGCAGATTCCGGATTGAGCTATTTCCCGTCTGCCACAGCATACCGGACGCCTGCGGCATCATAATCCGCACACCGGAAGGCATTGTTATTCACAGCGGCGACTTTAAAATCGACCATACACCGGTCAACGGAAAACCAACCGACCTTTCGCGCCTCGCTCAATTGGGCGCGCAGGGTGTACTGCTCCTCCTCTCCGATTCTACTTACGCCGAGCTGCCGGGCTATACACCCTCCGAGCAAACGGTCGGCGAATCGCTGGAATATTTTATCGCCAACGCGCCGGGCAGGGTTATCGTCACCACCTTCTCCTCACTAATTTCACGCGTCCAGCAGGTTATCGATGCCGCTGCCAAGCATGGACGAAAGGTCTTTATCGTCGGGCGCAGCATGAGCGAGACGGTGCGCATCTCGTTGG
>JBGOXC010000231.1:0-2643 GCA_041478935.1 Dehalococcoidia bacterium | reverse complement strand
CGACTCAAGAAAAAGGGGTCGGACCGGTTCCCGGGGCTGATGATACCTAAAGAGATAACCATCACCCACAAAATGGACGAGGCACTCAAAGACGCGGACGCCGTCATCCTGGCAGTACCTTCGGCAACGATGCGGGAGAACATAGCACGGGCGGCAAAATACCTGACTAAATCCACGATCATCATCAGCGCTTCCAAGGGCCTAGAGATAAACAGCAACAAAAGGATGTCGGAGGTTATCGCCGAGGAAATAAAGCCGCAGTTCAGGGTAAATATCTGCGCGCTTTCGGGTCCCCAACTGGCGAGGGAGATACTGGATAATCGGCCAGCGGCTTCGGTGGTGGCGGCGGAAGATAAAACCACGGCGCGGAAGGCTCAAAAGATATTAACCAGCGATAATTTTTGCGTTTTCACCAATACCGATGTTATCGGGGTGGAGCTGGGCGGGGCTTTAAAGAATATACTGGCGCTGGGCGCGGGCATCGCAGACGGGCTGGGTTATGGGGATAACGCCAAGGCAGCTTTTATGACCCGTGGTCTCACCGAGATAACCGCGCTGGGGATGGCACTGGGGGCGAATCCGCTGACTTTTGCCGGGCTGGCGGGGCTGGGGGATGTCATCACGACCTGCGCAAGCCCCTTAAGCCGCAATCACTACGTGGGAGTGGAGCTATCCAAAGGGCGGCGCCTAGCGGATATTTTAAAAGGGATGCACCAGCAGGTGGCGGAGGGCGTAAATACCACGCTGGCGGCATATACCGTGGCCCAGGAGCTAGGCCTGGAAATGCCAATTACCGAGAAAATCTACGAGGTGTTATATAAGAACGCTAAACCATCTAAGGCGGCGATGGCAATGATGGGCGGCAATACAAGACACGAACTGGCGGGGCGGCGGTGGCGTTTATTTTCGCTTTTCCGGCACCAGAAGCGCACGGCGGAAATTAATACCTAAGAATCAAAATCCTTCCGTTTGATAGTGCCCAGGCTTTTAGACAGTTCTTCAAAGAGACGGCGCTGTTCTTTAGATAATGAATCCGGGGTTATCACCCGCAGCACAACCAACTGGTCGCCGCGTCCGCCGCTGTGCAAATGAGGAATACCTTTATCTTTTAAACGAAAGACTTTACCCGTCTGGCTGCCAGATGGAATCTTTAATTTGCTAGCGCCGTGAAGAGTCGGCACATCAAGTTCCGCGCCGAGGGCAACTTGAGTGAAGTTTACGGGCAGCTCATAGATAACATTATCGTCCTCACGTTTGAAATACGGATGGGACTTGACGGAGACCATCACAAATAAATTACCTGGCGAACCGCCGCGGTAACCGGCTTCACCTTCGCCAGAAAGACGGATACCGTTGCCATTATCAATACCGGCGGGGATTTTGACCGAAATGCGACGTTTGTGTTTTTGATAACCGGAGCCACGGCAATCGGGGCAGGGCTCTTTAATGAGCGTACCTTCGCCCTGGCAATCGGAGCAGATGGCGGTGTTGATAAACTGGCCGAAGAGGCTGCGCTGAACGCGGCGTATTTGACCGGTGCCGTCACAAGAAGGGCAGCGGATGGGTTGAACGCCGGGTCTGGAGCGCGTGCCGCGGCAGGTGGCGCAAAGCTCGGTGCGTGAAATTTCAACTTCTTTTTCACAGCCGAGGGCGGCTTCTTCAAAGGTGATACCGATGTTATATTTCAGGTCGCTACCACGTCGGGCGGTCTGGCGTTTGGGACGGCTGGTGGTACCGCCGAAAAATGCTTCGAAGATATCACCGAAACCGCCCATGTTAAAGTCTTCAAACCCGCGCCCGAAGAGATTATCGGCGCCGGTGTGACCATAACGGTCGTAGGCGGCGCGCTTATCGTCATCAGAGAGGACTTCATAAGCCTCGTTGATTTCTTTAAATCTATCCGAAGCGCCGGTATCATGATTGCGGTCGGGGTGGTATTGCATCGCCAGCTTGCGAAAAGCCTTTTTAATATCCTCCGAGGAGGCATCCCGGGGGAGACCAAGCACCTCATAATAATCTCGTTTTACAGCCATGTTTGGAAAACAGACCTCCAAATCTATAATACTTGCGGGGAAAATGCTTGTCAACAAAGCTAAAGAGGGTGGAGGGGGTAAAAGTTAACCGTTTTCAGTAGGGGTAAGGGGGTAAAGGCGTATTATTCTTCCTCGGCGTCCTGGTCCGCCTGATAATCTCGTTGCGGAAGGAACTCTTCAAGATAGCCCTGCAGGATAAGCGCCGCCGCGGCGGCATCATAGCGGGTTTCACGATTAGTTTTACGCGTCTCCTGCAAGGTGCGTTTCGCCACTACGGTGGAAAGACGTTCATCGCGGTATTCAATAGGGATAGCGGTTTGGTGGGACAGGGCATCCACAAAAACACGTACTTTTTCCGCCTGGGGGCCGAGGGAGCCATCCATAGAAAATGGCAAACCGACAATGATGCGTTCGGCATCATTTTTTTTGACGATATCAGCAATCACCTTGATATCGGCAGCAATATCCTGCCGGTTGATAATCGTCAAAGGAGTAGCGATGATATTGAGCGGGTCACTGATGGCCACACCGATGCGAGCATCGCCGACATCGAGCGCTAAAATACGGGAAATAACGACCTCCCCTCGACTAGATGAGGCTTTTCACGAGG
>JBGOXC010000055.1:0-6747 GCA_041478935.1 Dehalococcoidia bacterium | reverse complement strand
TTGGCATTCGTGGCTTCGGCACGCTCCATATTCGGTGTATAAACATGCGCAAAAAGAAAGTCGCGCATTTCCTCGGCGGCGGCGAGCACCGCGGGACTCATCTTAACCGCCGGTCGCTCTTTAATTATATCACCTACACGCACGTCCCACGAGCTTTGCACGATGTCGCTGACCATGGTGTTGATGCGCGCGGAATGGGCGTTCCCCAGCACTTTAACGGTATTGGGGGGCAAATCCTTTTCCGTAAGGATGCCGGCACGGACGGCATCCCCGATATCGTGGTTGATATACGCCACCATGTCGGAAATTTTCACGACCTCCCCCTCTAAAGTGCCCACCTCCCCCCATTCCTTCCCCAGGACGGAAACCGCCGACTTGGAGTGGCTGACAATGCCGTCTCGCACCTCCCAGGTTAAGTTCAGTCCCCGCCCGTCTTTTTCCAGCAGGTCGACGATACGCAGGCTCTGCTCGTTGTGGCGGAAGCCTTCACTGTAAAGCTCGTTAAGCGTATCCTCCCCCCAGTGCCCGAAGGGCGTATGCCCCAGGTCATGTCCCAGGGCGATAGCTTCGGTCAAGTCCTCGTTAAGGTTCAAAGCCCGGGCGATGGTGCGGGCGATTTGTGATACCTCCAGCGTGTGGGTGAGTCGGGTTACGTAATGGTCGCCGAGCGGGGCGATAAAGACCTGTGTCTTGTGCTTTAAGCGCCGGAAGGACTTGCAGTGAATAATACGGTCGCGGTCGCGCTGGAAGCACGTGCGGATGGGGTCGGGTTCTTCGGGATGTTCTCTCCCTTTTGAAAGTCGGCTTTTCGCTGCGTTAGGCGAGAGGCTTTCTTCCTTTGCCTCGGTAAGCTGGCGAACGTTTAACTGCTCTATCATTATCCTACTTTTTCCGGTAAGCTATGCCGCCAATCATGAAAAGGCAATCAAAATAATAAGGGGCGGGTTTTAACTCCGCCCCCACAATAACATTAGGCAATAAAAAAGTCTACCGTATGCCCAACTTGGCCTCGGCTTCGGCGATAATATCGCGGGTGACGTCTATCATGTCCGGGCTGACGCTGATGCTCGTGCAGCCCCACTCCACCAGCTTTTGCGTAATCTCCGGGTAAACGCTGGGAGCCTGACCGCAAATTGAACAAGTAACGCCCATGGCTTTACACGTCTTAACCACCTTCTCAATGGAAATCATCACCGCTTCGTTGCGCTCGTCGAAGCTGGCGGCGAGCTTGGAGCTGTCCCTGTCGATACCGAGCGTGAGTTGGGTGAGGTCGTTAGAACCAATGGAGATGCCGTCGATGCCGGTGGCGATGAATTTCTCCAGCAGTATGACGTTGGAAGGCACCTCGCACATCATCCATAGCTTAAAGGTCGGCGTGCGTTTTAATCCTTCTTCCACCATTATTTTAATGGTGCCTGCCATTTCCGCTACCGTGCGGACGAAGGGAATCATTACCCAGAGGTTATCGTATTTCTCTCTAACTTTCTTGATAGCGGCCAGCTCTAGTTTAAAAGTTTCAATGTCGGTAATATACCGCGAGGCGCCGCGGTAGCCAATCATCGGGTTTTCTTCGTCCTGTTCGTACTTCTCGCCGCCCTTGAGGGCTTTATACTCGTTGGACTTAAAGTCGTTGGTGCGGTAGACCACCTGGCGGGGATGGAAAGCCTTGGCAAATGTGGTGAGGCCAACGGCGAGCTTATCTACAAACTCTTGTCCTCGGCCTTGTTCAATCATATAGCTCGGGTGTTCGCCGATTTCGGCGACCATAAACTCGGCGCGTAAAAGCCCAATGCCGTCGACATCTCTTTGTGCCACGCGGTCGACGATTTCCGGTTGCGCCAGGTTAGCGAGGAGTTTGGTTTTGGTCTTGACCTCGCCGCGGGCGCGGATTTTTACATCGGTTTTGACCTCGATTTTACCGGGGTAAACCTTACCATTGCTGCCGTCGACAGTGATAATCTGGCCGTCCTTAAGGGTGGTGGTGGCTTTTTCACAGCCCACCACGCAGGGTATGCCCAGTTCGCGGCTTACAATGGCGGCATGTGCTGTTCTACCACCGCGGTCGGTGACGATTGCCGCCGCGCGTTTCATGGCGGGGACGAAGTCCGGTGTGGTCATTTCTGCGACGAGGATATCGCCTTTAAGGACTTTATCTATCATGGAGGGGTCGGGGACGATTTTTACGGGACCGGAAGCTACGCCCGGGCTGGCGGCGGCGCCGGATAAAAGCACCGGCGCATCAATATCGTGTGAGGTTACTCTGCCTTTATTTATAGTGGTGACGGGGCGGGTTTGGACGATATAGATTTTACCCTTTTCTTGAGCCCATTCCACGTCCTGCGGGTGGTCGTAATGCTCTTCCAGCGTCAGCCCTATCTTCGCCAGGAAGAGGATGTCATCGTCGGTAATCTTCTGTTTGGCCTGCTCTTCTTTCGTCAGGTTTACTTTGATATTTTCATCTTTGCCGTGGGCGCCGGCTTCCTTGACCAGCTTCCATTCCTGTTTCTTGATTTCTTTGGTAAGGATTTTCACATTCTTTTTGTCAACCGTATAGTGGTCGGGGGTAACATCGCCGGAAACAATCATTTCGCCCAGTCCTAGCACCGCTTCGATGGTTATCTGGTCCGCGTTGCTGGTAGTAGGCTCGATGGTGAACATGACGCCGGACGATTCCGATTGCACCATGCGCTGCACGGGCACGGCGATGCCGACCTTGAAATGGTCGTAGCCCTGCTCCTGCCTATAAAATATAGCCCTGGCCCCAAAAAGTGACGCCCAGCAGTCCTGCACGGCTTTAACGACGTCCTTTCCCCCCTGGATGTTAAGGAAACTGGCCTGCTGCCCGGCGAACGATGCCTCCGGCAGGTCTTCGGCCGTGGCGGAGGAACGGACGGCCACCAGACCCTTGCCCATTTTGCCGTATGCCTTCTTGATGGCTTTGGCGGTTTCTTTAGGCATTTGGGCATCGGTGATGAGTTTTTGAACTTTTAGGGCTACTTCCTGGAGTTGTTTGCTTTTATGAATATCAAGGGGGTCGAGGAGGGATTTAATTTTATCATGAAGATTGGCTTTTTCGATGAAATCGAAGTAGGCCGAGGCGGTGACGATAAATCCAGGGGGCACCGGGATGCCGGCATTAGTCATTTCGCCAAGGTTGGCGCCTTTCCCCCCAACCAGGGGTATGTCTTTCTTGGTAACTTCGTTAAACCAGACTACCGCCTTGGAGCTTCGTTGCATACGTTGTCCTCCGTTATAAGTTTAGGGATTGATTAGAGTGAGGATGTTAGTACATTATAGCAATTTCACCAGGGGGTTTTCAACTTAAGACGCACTATTGATTTGACAGGGCGAATAATTCGGGTTTAGAATTAAAAATACCAGGATGTGAATAGGAGGAAGGGAGGTTTGCCTATGATTGAAATGACGATTGACAGCATTCGGGTGAGCCTGATGAACTACCAGCGTGTGGTGATTCTTAAGGAAAAGGTCTCGGACCGCTATCTGCCTATCTGGATAGGTCCGGCGGAGGCAGACGCTATTGCCGTTAAGCTACAGGGAGTGGCTGTGCCCCGCCCCTTGACCCACGACCTGTTGAACTCGGTTATTGATACCTTGGGGGGCGTGGTTAACTCTATCATCGTTAACGACCTGAAAAACGATACTTTCTTCGCTAAAGTTATTATTGACACGTCCGGCAAACAGATGGAAGTTGATTCCCGTCCCAGTGACGCGCTGGCCCTGGCGGTGAGAACGGGCGTGCCTATTTATGCCGATGAATCGGTGCTGGATAAAGCCGGCATCCTGCTGGACGGCGAAACCGGCCACCCTATCTTCGATGACAAGGACCAGCCGGAAGGCAAGCTAACCAAGGTCAATGATGCAGAGATGAAAAAGAAAATGTCTGCCTTTTATGACTTTATCAACACCCTTGACCTGGACGACTTTGATAAGCGCAAATCCTAGACAATAACATGGATATTAAGAGCCCTGCCTAAAAACAGGGCTCTTTTTGTTTGACAATAATTTGGTGTGATGTTAATATTTTTTATCACTTCTTTACCATTCAGATTTTATGGAGGGACGATATGGCTATTGACGGTACTTATAAAATAGAAATTGAGACTCCAATTGGCAAGCAGGAAGCCACCCTGACTCTCAAAACCGCCGGCGATAAATTAAGCGGCACGGCGGAAAGCATGATGGGCAAGAATGAATTCACTGGCACGGTCAATGGCGATTCGGTCGCCTGGACCATGGATATTAGCAGTCCGATGGGCGAAATGAAGCTGGAATATACCGGTAAAGTCACCGGTGACGATATCGCCGGTGAGGTTAAAGCTGGCAACTTCGGCACCTCGCCGTTCAAAGGCAAGAAAGTATAATCATTCCTGGCTTATTTTTACTCTGAATTCTGTAAGCAATTGGATATTAAAAAGGCAATATCATGCAGACTTGCGTAATTTTTTACCCAGTCGGGGCTTTGTCTTGATATGTAAGTTGCCGCTAAGCCTTGCATTAGTATAATACTAATTTTGACCCATAGCATCAAATTCTGCTATGATAATTTTATGTCGGGCGTAGCGAGGTAGGTATGGACAAGTGGCTACCGGCATTAAAGTTGACCGGTATTGGGTTTTATGTTGCGACCTGTATTGTGGGCGGTGCATTAGTCGGCTGGTGGCTGGGTGGTAAACAAACGTTATATATAATTATTGGTCTGGTGGCAGGCTTATTAATCGCTGGTTATGGAGTCTACCGCATGCTTCGTTCACTAATCAATGAACAAAAAAATCAGGAGAAAGGCTAATGGCCGAGCCCAAAAAGCGCGGTTGCCTCGGTTGTTCTATCCCTGTTTTAGTCATTATTGGTATTATTGCCATCGCTGTTATCTTCATCGGTCTACTGGCTGGCCCCATCGGACAGGGCTTGATGGAGCGCTTTGGCATCCATATTGATTTTCCTTCCTGGCTGGTGGTAGAAAAACCCTCTATCAATCTTGCCGCCCCGCAGCTCTTTACCGTTCTTGGCATTCCCATTACCAATACCGTTCTCGCCGGCTGGATAACCGTTATTTTCCTGGTGCTCGTCAGCTGGCTCATAACCCGCCATATGAAGCTCGTCCCCGGCCGCGCGCAGACGGTCTTTGAGTTCATCCTCGGCTGGATTTATGACCTCTGTGAAAGCGTTGCCAGCAAGGAAAATGTCCGCAAGTTTTTCCCTGTCGTATGTACCATCTTCCTCTTCGTGGCGTTTAACGCCTGGCTAAGCCTTATTCCCGGCTTTGGGTCTATCCTGATAACCACCAACGGCGGCGAACATGAGCTGCTACGCGGCGCCAACACCGACCTGAATACCCCGCTGGCTTTAGCCATCGTGTCTTTCATTTTTGTCAGCTATTACGGGCTTAAAGCCTTGGGCACGGGCTGGCTTAAGCAGTATTTCAATGCGGGCCCTTTTTTCCGAAGCATCGGCAATGTCTTTAGAGGCAAGATTAAAATCATGGATATTTTCTCCGGCGTCGTCAACATCTTCGTCGGCGGCCTGGAGTTTTTGAGCATGCTCATCCGCCTTATCAGTTTTACCTTCCGTCTCTTCGGCAACATGACCGCCGGCGAGATACTAGTGGTTATCGGCGCCTTCCTGCTGCCGCTGGCTTTAAACTGGGCAATCTATGGCTTTGAACTGCTCGTCGGTTTGGTGCAGGCGCTGGTCTTCAGTATCTTGACGCTCGTTTTTGCCACCATGGCGGTTACTTCCCACGAATCAGAATCACATAAATCAGAATCGCCAGCAGCGGAGTCTCACTAATTTAAATAATTGTTATTAAAATCTTAAGGAGGAACATCATGGACGCAGAAGCAATGAAAATGCTCGCAATTGGTCTGGTCATGGGGTTGGGTGCATTAGGGCCCGGACTGGGCATCGGTATCCTGGGCTACGGCGCGATGCAGGGTCTGGCGCGCAATCCGGAAGCCAGGGGTCCCATCTTCACTAATATGCTGTTAGCCATCGCCATGGCGGAAGCCATCGCTATTTATGCTCTGGTTGTGGCGATATTGCTCGGCTTCGTGTTCTAGAAGAATTGCGGGACCTCGAGGAAACGTAAATACTATTGGGGGTAAATATGGAAAACGAAGGATTACCCAATTTCATTTCGATTATTATCGGCGCGGTAATCGTCGGCGTCATGGTCTTTGCCGGCATCATGATACATGCCATTCTGACGATGCCGCCGAGCGGATAAAAATTCCGTTACGGGTAAACAGCCAAGGGGGTTAATATGGGCGGAATATCTGAATTGGGCATAAACTGGGGAGTGCTCTTAACGCAGGTGGTGACCTTTATCATCCTGCTGGTGCTGCTGCGCTTCGTGGCCTATAAACCGCTGATGCGCATGTTAGACGAGCGTTCCAAACGCGTGAAGGAAAGCTTGGAGCAGGCGGAAGCCGTTAAAGCGCAGTCTGCGAAAACCGAGGAAGAGCTAAAAAAGCAGCTGGAGCAAGCCAGCCGTGAGGGGCAGGAGCGCATTGAGCGCGCCGTTAAGGCGGGCGAGGACATCAAGCAAAAGGCGCAGGCAGACGCTAAAAAAGAGGCCGAAAGCCTCATCACTCGGGCGCGGACGGAAATTCAGCATGAGCGCGATGAAGCGGTTGACGAAGTTCGCCGCGAGTTCGCCGATTTAACGGTATTGGCGGCGGGCAAGGTCATTGAAAAATCGCTGGATAAAAAAGAACACCGCGAGCTTAT
>JBGOXC010000037.1:0-8213 GCA_041478935.1 Dehalococcoidia bacterium | reverse complement strand
TCTTAAAAGGAGCGGTAGGCGCCAGCCGGCCGGCCTGTGATAACAACTGGATATCTGATACAGCGCAGGTAGGGCTGACCGGTAAAATCATCGCCCCAGAAGTCTATATCGCCGTCGCTATCTCCGGCTCCAGCCAGCATATGAGCGGCTGCTCCGGCGCCAAGACAATTATCGCCATCAACAAGGATAAGGAAGCTAATATTTTCCGGTACGCACGTTACGGTGTGGTGGGAGACTGGAAAAAGGTGCTGCCGGCATTTACGCAGAAGCTCAAGGAGCTATAAGCCTCTTAGTAAAAAGAATGACGTCCCATAAATTCAGGACGTCATCTTATTTTAGATTTCGGATAATAATAACTAAGCTTTTTCGGTTTTTTCTGCCTGTTTTTGCGCCACTAACTTTTGCGTGATGTTGGCTGGGACTTCTTCGTAGTGGTCGAACTCTATTGTATAGGTCGCTCTGCCTTGCGTCATTGACTTAAGGTCGATGCTGTAGCGCTGGATTTCCGCTAGAGGCACTTGCGCCTCGATAACGTTAGTGCCACCTTCTGGATTCATACCCATGACGCGGGCCCGCTTGGTGTTGAGGTCGCCGATGATATCGCCGGTAAGGTCATTAGGTACAGTGACTTTGAGATTCATAATCGGCTCCAGCAAGATGGGTCGACCTTCTGCTAGTCCTTTTTTAAATGCCCCGGCGCCGGCAATTTTGAAACATATTTCTGAGGAATCTACCGGATGGAAGCTGCCGTCATAAAGTATCGCCTTGACGCCGATGACGGGGTAGCCGCATAAACAGCCTTCTGTGTAGGCTTCGATGACCCCCTTTTCCACGGCAGGGATATAGTTCCGAGGCACAGACCCACCCACGACTCTTTCCGCGAACTCGCAGGGACCCCGGTCAGGTTTAGGCTCAAGCTCAAGAAACACATGGCCATATTGACCATGACCACCAGATTGCTTTTTATGTTTATATTCGGCTTTGGCTGATGTGGTAATTGTCTCGCGATAGGGAACTTTGGGAATCGCGAGTTCAACGTTTACGCCAAATTTACGTTGCATCTTTTCCGCTGCTACCGAGAGATGGGAGTCGCCCATACCGGAGAGAATAGTCTCGCCAGTGCCTAGTTCACGATGCACCTTGAGGGTGGGGTCTTCTTCTGTCAAACGAGAGAGGGCTGAACCCATCTTATCAATATCGGTTTTAGTTTTAGGATAAACAGCCATGCGGAAAATAGGGGTGGGGAACACAATAGGTGTGAGTTTTACCTGTTTATCCTGGGCGCAGAGAGTGTCACCGGTGGCGGTTACATTTAATTTTGCTACTGCACCAATATCTCCAGCCCTGATTTCAGCTACTGGCTCCTGGGTTTTTCCTCGCATCATATAAAGCTGACCGATACGCTCGTTAGCACCCTGATTAGCGTTATATGCTTGGGAGTTGCTGGTGATAACTCCGTTATAAACACGTAAGTAGGTTAGTTTACCGACGTATGGGTCGGCGGTGGTCTTGTAAACCAACGCCGACAATGGCGCGCTTTCTGATGGCTCGATAACGCCGTTGGTCGTGGTTACTTTTTGCTCCTTGGGCAGGGGCAGATAATCATAAATAGCGTTCAGCACGCGGTTAACCGCGACATTTTGCAACGCCGAGCCGCCTAATATAGGCACGATTTTACCGGTGATAACTCCCTGTCTTAATGCTTTGGTAAGCTCTTCAAGTGAAAGTTGCTCACCGCCTAGGTATTTTTCGATGAGCTTATCATCAATCTCGGCGATGGCTTCCACTAGCTTTTCGCGGTAAGAATCTGCCTGGGTCTTAACCGCGGCTGGTACTTCAACCTCTTTGGTAGGTGAGCCAGTGTAGCCTTTCATCGTCAGCAGGTCGACCACGCCCTGAAAGCTTTTTTGCGCACCGATAGCTATCTGGATAGGATGGCAACGTGCACCGAGTTTGGATTTAATTTCTCCAACGACTTTAAAGAAATCGGCGTTCTCCCGATCCATTTTATTAACGTAAACAAGACGAGGCAATTTAGCCTCTTCACAATAATCCCAGACCATCTCCGTGCCCACCTCGACGCCGGAAGCGGCACAGACGGTGACAATGGCTCCCTCGCTAACGCGCATACCAGCTTTCACCTCACCGACGAAGTCGGCATAGCCAGGCGTATCAAGTATATTTATTTTTCTTTCTCGCCAGGTCAGGGGCAATATTGATAAGTTAATACTGATGCGGCGCTTGGCTTCATCGGGGTCGTGGTCCGATGTTGACGAGCCGTCATCAACTCTACCTAGGCGATTGATAACCCCGGTATTAAAAAGCATCGCCTCCGAAAGCGATGTTTTGCCGGCACCGCCGTGGGACAATAATACAACGTTGTGGATATTCTCCAGTCCATATTTAGGCATGAAATCACCTGCTCTCTAAAATCTTTCGGTTATCATTATACCTGCAGACGACCGAATACGGCAAGCTTACGCGCGGTTAGGGTATATCCTAGTGAGAAGATTTAAAGTAACTAGCTGAATTTATCTTTAATTACAATCTCAGATAATTCTTTACGCGGTGGAGCTTTGCCGGGTAATTCCGGCACGCCGACGGGGAAAAAGGTGACTATACGGTAACATTTAGGAACGTTCAGGATTTTTTCTGCTTTTGGAGCATCAAAAGCCCCGATAATTACCGTGCCCAATCCCTGCCCATAAGCTGCGAGCAGCATGTTTTCCACCGCCAGGGCAATATCAAACATAAACCAGTCACCTTTGTCGGTGGCATATTCAATACTGGTGTCGCCCGTACCGTGCTTGACACCGGATTTACCCATCTCTGCACAGACAGCGATAACCACCGGGGCTGTGCTCATGGCATTAAGGGCGGGATTTGGTATCTCTCGATCCGGCAACTTTACAGTCATCATCGTTTCGGCTAATTGTGCTTTTACGTTGGCGTCGCGGATGACGATAAAACGCCAGCATTGCGTATTCGCCCAGGAAGGCGCCCAGCGGCCGGTTTCAAGTATTGCCTCTATCTGCTTATCGTCAACAGGGTCTGTCCTATAGCGACGGATACTCCTCCGGCCCTTAAGTGCTTCAAATAAATCCATGTATTTCTCCTTGTTAGCTGAATTTATCTTTGATTATGACTTCGGATAGCTGTTTACGCGGTGAGACTTGCCCCTTCTGGTCGGGGACACCCAAAGGCGTCATCGTAACGACAGTACAGCCGCCCGGCACGTCAAGGATTTTTTCAACTTCTGAGACATTGAAACCGCCGACGATTACTGTACCCAGTCCTAAAGCATGAGCCGCCAGCGTAAGATTCTGCACTGCGAGTGCAATATCAAACATATACCAGTATTCGCCTTTATCATTTAGAGGAGTACCATCAACGCTATAACCAGCTTTACCTTTCTCGGCGCAAAAGACTATCAGGACTGGCGCCTGCCTGATGGAACTAGCGGCGGCATTCTCCACCAATTCATTATCAATGGTGACTTTATTAAGTGTATCGGCAATTTCAGACTTTATTTTGGGGTCACGCACCACGACAAAGCGCCAGCATTGCTGGTTGCCCCAAGAGGGAGCCCAGTGCGCTGCTTCGAGGACTTTTTCCACGGTTTTATCATCTACGGGGTCAGGTTTATACTGCCGGATGCTACGTCGGTTTCTAATAGCTTCAAAAACGTCCATATTCATCCTCCTTAAATGTGTCTGGTTAATTTTGCCAGGCGCCTTTACCAATGAGGGCAACAAAGCGGCATCCTCCGAGATTTTGCACCTGGTTCTTTCCCTTTTTTCTGGTAACTTTATAAAGCTCCTGAGAATAGCGGGGACCTACTGGAATTACCATATAACCACCGATGTTCAATTGGGCGAGGAGGTCTTCTGGTATATCAGGCGCGGCAGCAGTGACCATGATGTCATCGTAAGGAGCTGCCTTTTGCCAGCCTAAAGTCTCTTCGGCTAGATGTATCTCGATGTTTTTATAACCAAGATTATCTAGAGTTTGGCGAGCGGATTCTGCCAGAGCAGGCACACGTTCCACAGAAATTACTTTAGTGGCCAATTCAGCCAGGATAGCCGTCTGGTAACCACTGCCCGTACCTATTTCCAGCACCTTTTCATTACCTTTAAGTTCCAGCGCTTCGGTCATGATGGCGATAATATAAGGCTGGGAGATTGTCTGCTCCCAGCCAATGGGTAATGGTCCATCCTCGTAAGCGAGATGGCGGCTTTCCAGGGGCACGAACTGCTCACGTGGTATACGCGCCATGGCGGCTAAAACCCGTTTATCACGAATCTCGGCATCGAGTTGCTTAATCAAATCGGCTCTAGCCGCATTTAAGTCCTTCATAGCAGCTGTGAAAACAACTATCTTAGAAATAGGAATAGGGCGACAAGGATAGCGAGGATGATGACGGTTAAAATGCCAATTCTTTTCAGGTCGTTACCGATAAATTCGTAGTGTAGAGGCAGAGCTGCCGAAGATGTTGGCCTTTTCTGTCCTGATGCCTGCGGCATAGGGGAGGTAACTGCGGGTCTAGGCGTCATTGGCACAGCACGAGGAGTCGGTTGCATGGCACCTGTGGTTGGCTGTGTTGTCTCGGCGCTGGACTGCATAACGACTCCACTCGGTTGCATCATGTTTACGCCTGGCTGCATTTGCTGAAACTTATGTTTTCTTCTGAAATGAGAATGCTTGCCTCGGCCGTGTTTTGAATGCTTGGACATCCGTTTACCTCCGGTATAACTTACTATTTAGCTCTGGGGTGGGATTTATCATAAGACCGGCGGACCTGGTCGGTGGTAAGGTGCGTATAAACCTGTGTCGTAGATATATTAGCATGTCCCAGCAATTCCTGCACCGACCTTAAGTCAGCCCCGCCGCTTAACATGTGAGTCGCAAAACTGTGCCTTAATGTATGAGGGCTAATCTGAGAGCTTAATCCGGCTGATTTGGCGTATTCCTTGAGTTTCTGCCAAAAGCCCTGCCTGGTAATCCTATCGCCGCGGGCATTAAGAAAGAGAGCCGTATCCTTCTTGCCATGGGCTAGCTTGGGACGGTCTTCTTCAATATATTGTTTAATTGCAGTAGCGATTTTTTCATACAAGGGGATAATACGTTCTTTCCGACCCTTGCCAAAACACCGTACAAAGTAATTGCCTTCAGTATTGACATCGCCCAAGTTCAAAGCCACCAGCTCGCTGATTCTCATGCCGCTGGCGTACAGCAGCTCTAACATAGCCCCGTCACGTTTGGCTTCGGCGGTAGTTAATTTAGCCGGCTGCTCTAAAAGCAGGCGTACCTGTTCAAGGGGTATGGGTTTAGGTAGTGCCTTGCCCACACTAGGCGAGCTCATATTCTCGGTGGGGTTGGTTTTAATCTGGCCTTCCGCTACCATAAAACCGAAGAAAGACCGGGCGGCAGCAACTTTACGAGCGATAGTAGTAGCAACGTAGCCGCGTTCTTTAAGGTTGAGCATATAACCTAACATATTCTGCCTATCCATAGCTGCCCAGGAAGTTATTGACTGCTTACCAGCGAAGTCAGCTAACGCTGTTAGGTCATTTCGATAAGCGGAAATAGTATTTTCGGAATATCCTTTTTCAACCGCTAAATAATGTAGAAAATTTTCGATTGAATCTTTCATAATGTCTCCTCGTGTCCGGATTCTAACCGGCGTTGGCATTTAAACTCTAACCAAACATTTTAACATAATATTATAACATATTAAAGAAAAGAGTCCACAATTGTGGTTGAATATGCAAGCAATAATCGTCAAATCTTCCAGTAATAACGTATTTTGTGATACAATTTAAGTAAAGGGCTGGCCCATTTTTATGGACGAGCCCTATAGGTGTTTGGAGAAAAAGTGACGAGACTAAATAAACTAATTCAATTGATAGAATCGCTGCCTGGTTGGAATAGTCTATTGGGCCAAGTGAAACATAGAGACAATAAGACAATAATCTGTCTCAATTCCGCCAGACCTTATATCGTATCGGCTTTGTATAAGAGTTTACAAGCGCCCATACTATTAGTCACCGCCCAGCCAGAGAATGCTAAAAAGTTTCAAGAGCAGCTCTTCAACTGGTGCGGCGAAAATGGCATATATCTTTTCCCCGAACTGGATATTCTGCCTTACGAACGTTTGACGCCTGACACGGCTACGGAGATAGAAAGAATAAGGGTTCTTTCGGTATTAACGGGATATAATGAAGGTGATGCAGGTGTTAGACCACCTTTGGTAATTACATCGGCGGCGGGATTAATATCACGAACTATCGCTCAAAGTGATTTTGTGACTTCCCGATGTGTCATTAAACTGGGTAGGACTATCGAGCCGTTCCGGTTGTTGACAGACTATCAAAACATGGGCTACCGATTGGAAAATATCGTGGAGATACCCGGCACAATGAGTCATCGGGGTGGTATTATAGATATTTACCCGCTGACTGCAGAAAACCCTGTCCGCCTGGAGTTTTTCGGCGACACTATCGATAACATCCGCGTTTTCGACGCCACAACACAGCGCTCGATAGAAAAAATAACGGAAATCAAGATTGGACCCGCAGCGGAACTGCTCTTGCCACGACTGATGAAAGAGCAAGCTCTAGAAGATATTTTGGATGGCATTGACTTAACGGGCTGCAATAGCGAAGTCAAACAGCAGTTTCAGCGCGATAAGGAAATGTTCCTTGCCGGTCAAGCTTTACGTGATGCACAGTTTTATGCATCTTTATTTAATAGTGGAAAAATCTTAGATTACCTTCCATCAGATGCCTTGATTGTGCTTGATGAGCCTTCATCTATTGAGCAAGTTGCCGTTGAGTTGGATGTTGAAGCCGTCCAGCTACGCTCAGAGAAGCTGGAGCGAGGCGAGCTACCCCGCAACTTCCCCACCCCTTATTTTATTTGGGAAGATCTTGAACCAGAGTTAAATAATAAACAAAGTTTAAGTCTGGAAGCCTGGGGAGTTGAAGCTGGACTCGACTTTTTCACCGCGCCAAACTATGCCGGTAAACTCCCTGCATTCATTAGCAAGACTGTCGAGCTTCTAGGGCAACAAAAACGTATTATAATCGTCAGTCACCAAGCAGATCGCCTCGCAGAGCTTTTCGAGGAAGAAGATATCGTCGTCGCACCGGTCGAGGAAATTATACAGGTTCTCGAGCCTGGCACGATGGTTCTGGTGCAAGGTTCGCTGTCGGAAGGGTGGGTAATGGGTGACGAAACCTATCTCTTCACGGACGCCGAAATCTTTGGCTTCGTAAAGCAGCGCCGTCTCGTTAAAAAGCAGTCGGCGGCACGCCATAAAGTATCGCTGGACTTCGTCGCCGATGATTATATTGTCCACGTCGAGCATGGTATTGGTAAGTTTATCGGTGTAACGATGCTTAATACTGCCGGTAGCGATAAAGAGTACCTGGTGCTGCAGTACGCCGGTAACGATACGCTCTATGTCCCCACCGACCAGATAGACAGGGTTAGCCGATACGTTGGAGCGGGCGATAGAACACCGGTTTTAAGCCGGCTAGGCACGCAGGAATGGGTCAGGACCCGCCAGAAAGCCAAGGAGGCGGCGGAACTTTTAGCTCGCGACCTTCTTTTGCTTTACGCCGCCCGCGAGGTGGTACCGGGTTACGCCTTCTCCCGCGATACGGTGTGGCAGCAGGAGTTAGAAGCCTCCTTTCCTTATGTGGAGACGCCCGACCAGCTTCAGGCGCAGCAGGACGTTAAAGAGGACATGGAAAAGGCCAAGCCAATGGATAGACTCGTTTGCGGGGATGTGGGTTATGGCAAGACGGAGGTGGCTATCCGCGCCGCTTTCAAGGCGGTGATGGACGGTAAGCAGGTGGCGGTGCTGGTGCCCACTACCGTTTTAGCTCAACAGCACTATGCTACCTTCTCCGAAAGACTGGAGGCTTTCCCGGTAAAAGTCGAGGTGTTGAGTCGCTTTCGCTCCGACCGTGAACAACGAAACATCATCAACGGACTCGCCGACGGCACGGTGGATATTTGCATCGGTACACATCGCCTGATTCAAAAAGACGTCTTCTTTAAGGACCTGGGACTGTTAATTATTGATGAGGAGCAGCGCTTCGGTGTCAATCATAAAGAGTATTTAAAGAAGATGCGCCGCGAGGTAGACGTACTTACATTAAGCGCTACCCCTATTCCCCGCACCCTCCACATGTCGCTAGTTGGTG
>JBGOXC010000039.1:0-8006 GCA_041478935.1 Dehalococcoidia bacterium | reverse complement strand
ATTTTCCAGCGCCTTCCGTACTTCAGGCATTAACGCATAGAAAGGTAGTCCCCCACCCCAGTGAGCGCAGACTACCGGTAAATTATTAAAATGGGAAATCAGCTTAAATAATAAATCCGGAGTGGCTTTACCCTTGCCGGGGTAGAGATGCCCCACCGGTTCTGAGGCATGCGTCAGGACGATTAATTTATGCTTACGCACTAGGTCGGTAAAGGGCTTGATGATATTTTTTTGTGTAAAGTCCAGCGATAATGTGTCCGGCCGAAGCTCGCCCACCCCTTTTATCCCCCCGCGCACACAGCGTTCAATTTCTTTTAAAGAGGCATCATCGGTATAATAACTAACAGCGCAGAAACCAATTAGCCGCTTGGGATAGCGGGCGACCGACTCTAAAATGTAGTCGTTGGTTAATACGCACAGCTCATGGGTCGTCCAGCTGTAATTGACAACTACGGAAATATCGACCCCATCTCTATCCATACTGCTGATGAGGTCTTCGGCCGTGGCAATCTTGACTTTCTCGCCGGAATATATTTGACCGAAAGCGGCGTCTTGCGACACATACTGGCTGCGGTCTTTTTTAATCCGTGGCGGCAATACATGCGTGTGGAAATCAATTATCATCTCAAACCACAAACCCGCAGCGATAAGAGGTTGGGCTTATTCTTTTTTCTCCGGTGCCTTCTTTTCAGGAGCTTTCCTATCGGTAGGAGCCCTCCTGTCGGTAGGAGCCCTCTTATCAACCGGTGCTTTCTTATCGGCTCCCGCCCCCTCTTCCCCTTCCGGTGTTTCGGCGGCGCCTTCAGCTGCTTCTTCGCCTTCAGCGGGAACTTCACCTTCAGCCACAGCTTCGACGACCGGTTTCTCTTCTTCTATCTTGATGACGACTTCGGAGACTTTAACGACCAGCAATTCCGGGTCATCATGGACGAGAATATCCGGGTCAAGGTGGATATCTTTAATGTGAATAGACTGGTCTAGTTCCATTAATCCGCTGATATCAACTTCTATTTGCGGAGGCACTTTTTCGGGCAGACATTCCAGGCTCAAGACCATCGTGCCGCGGGAAAGGATGCGCCCCTTGCCTTTCATTGCGGGGGCTTCGCCAACCAGGACGATAGGCACGTCCATGGTCATCTTCTCGCCCTTCCTCACCTGATAAAAATCTACGTGGAGAAGCTCGCGGGTTAAAGCATCTTTCTGAATTTCACGTAAAAAGACGTTTTTCGGTTCTTTTTCACCTTCAACATTGAGGCTAACAAGACGCGTTGTCCCGGCGCGAGACACGACTTTCTTAAGTTCGTTGGTATCGCACTGGAGCGCGATTGATTCTAAACTATGTCCAAAGAGATGTGCCGGCGTAATGCCCTGGCGGCGTAAAAATCTGGTCCTTTTACCAAGCACATCTCTTTTAGTAGCTATTATCTTGAGTTCCTGCATGTGATTACCCCTTTCCAACCTTACAATTTAACCATAAATAGCTTAAAAAATCAATTTTGCAGGTTCATTCCTCGCCAGTAAAGTATAAAGCGATATTTGACGGAGATGAAGAAATTATGTATATAATTAACCTTCATTGAAAACGGCGCTGAACTAGAAGATAGCATAAATGAGTGATATAGGTTTTGCGTTTTTAATAACCGCGCTGGCCGGTATATCTACGGGTATCGGTAGCGCTGTAGCTTATTTTATACGCAAACCCGGACCTAAAATCATGTCTTTAATCCTCGGCTTTTCTGCCGGGGTCATGCTTTATATATCTTTTGCTGAACTGTTGGCACAATCTTTTGAAAAGGTTGGTTTTGGCACCGGCAATATCGGATTCTTCGCGGGCATAGCTTTTATCGCGATACTGGATATCCTTATTCCACACGAATATAAGGAAGAACATATTAAATCTAAACCCACTTTGTCCGCTGGCAGAAAACCCAGCCGCGCATATTTGATGCACGCCGGTGTACTGACGGCTATCGGTATTGCCATACACAATTTTCCGGAAGGACTATCGGTTTTCAGCAGCGGCATCACCGGCGATAGGACCTTCGGTATACTCGTAGCGGCTGCTATTGCTCTGCATAACATACCGGAGGGAGTGAGCGTCTCCATACCTATCTGGCAGGCCACCGGTTCCCGCAAACGGGCATTCTGGTTATCTTTTCTCTCCGGGTTGGCCGAACCGCTGGGCGCCGTCATCGGTTATACGATTCTTTTTAATTTCCTCACCCCCACCCTGATATACTCATTGCTCGCTTTTTCCGCCGGCATCATGGTTTATATCAGTCTGGATGAGCTGCTGCCAACCGCTCACTCTTACGGCAAGGAGCACCTGGTAATCATCGGCGTTATCGCCGGCATGGTGCTGATGGCGCTAAGCATCTTCCTGATACGTTAGTACGTCGGTTAGTTGCATGATATAATTTAGTCGGTATTATCTTTGGGGGAAAACCTTGTTCAAGAAAATCCTGATTGCCAACCGCGGCGAAATAACCGTAAGGATAATAAGAACCTGCCGTGAGATGGGCATTACCACCGTCGCTGTATATTCGGAGGCGGATGCGGATTCACTCCACGTAAAGCTGGCTGACGAAGCCTATCTTATTGGGCCGCCGGAAACGGTAAACTCCTATCTTAATGCGAAAAAGATACTGGAAGTTGCCCGTTTATGTAAAGCTGATGCGATTCACCCCGGTTATGGCTTCCTGGCGGAAAATCCGAGCTTCGTGGAGATGTGTGAGCACCAAGGGCTTACTTTCATCGGCCCGCCAAGTAAGGCGATGAACAAAGTAAAACCTAAACACGCCGCCCGGAGCCTGATGAAACTCCTCAATATCCCCGTTGTGCCGGGGCACGACCATATTTTATTAGACGGCACCACGGAAAGATTTAAACAAGTACAGGATATCGCCGAAAGTATCGGCTATCCCCTTATAATTAAGCCTTCCGGCGGGGGTGGGGGCATCGGTATGACGGTTGCCCATAATCAGGAAGAGCTGGGGAATGCCGTTCGCTCCGTGGAGGAAAGGGGGCATAAGCTGTTCGGCATCTCCTCTTTCTACATCGAGAAGTACCTCCCCAGCGTCAAGCACATCGAGTTCCAGGTGCTGGCGGATAAGTACGGCAATGTTATCCACCTGGGCGAGCGCGACTGCTCCATCCAGCGGCGCTTCCAGAAACTGATAGAGGAGGCGCCGTGTTCCATATTATCGCCGCACCTAAGGATGAAAATGGGCGCCGCCGCGCTGGATATTGCCCTGGCAATGAAGTATGTTAACGCCATGACCGTTGAGTTCTTTTATATTCCCAAGACACAGGAGTTTTATTTTAATGAGGTGAACACACGCCTGCAGGTGGAACACTGCGTGACCGAGCTGGTAACCGACGTTGATATCGTTAAAGAGCAGATAAAAATCGCCGCGGGAGAAAAGCTTTCCTATTCCCAGGACGAAGTCATCCGTCATGGCTGGGCTATTGAGTGCCGCATCACTGCGGAAAATGCGGCGCTCAACTTCCTCCCCTCCCCCGGCCAGATAACCGGCCTGCACCTGCCGCACGGCCTGGCTTTAAGAATCGACGAGGGTATCTATGAAGGCTATACCGTACCTTTTTATTACGACCCCTTGCTGTGCAAGATGATGACCTGGGGCAAGACCAGAGATGAAGCCATCCTGCGCATGAAAAGAGCGATGAACGAACTAAAAATTGAAGGCATTATCACTAATATACCGTTCCATCAAGTAGCGCTGGCGGACGAAGAATTTAACAGCGGGTGGTATACCACGGATTTTGTTGAAAAACAACAAATCGTGAAAAAAGTGCGCGAGCGGGCGAAGAAAGCGTAAAGTAAAAGATGACCGTGAAAAGAAACGACGAAGACCTGGCTACCGTCTGTAAACAGCTGCGCCGTGATATCGTAACAATGATAGGTAAAGCTGGCAGCGGGCATCCCGGTGGGTCATTATCGGCCGTGGAAATCGTCGTCACGCTTTACTGGAGAGTGCTGCGCCATAACCCCGCCAACCCCGACTGGAAAGATAGAGATAGATTCATCTTAAGTAAGGGGCATGCCGCCCCCGTCCTTTACGCTGCGTTGGCGGAATGGGGCTATTTTCCCAAAGAAGAACTGGGTACTTTACGGCAAATTGATAGCCATTTACAGGGCCACGCCGACCGCACGTCCACACCCGGCGTCGAGATGTCATCCGGGAGTCTGGGGCAGGGATTATCTTTCGCCGTGGGCGCGGCGCTGGCGGGCAGACTGGATAAAGCGTCGTGGCGCGTTTACGCCCTTTTGAGCGACGGGGAGTGCGACGAGGGGCAGACCTGGGAAGCCGCTATGTCCGCCGCGATGTTTAAGGTGGACAACCTGACGGCTATCGTTGATAACAACGGCATCCAGCTAAGCGGCTTTAACAAAGATATCATGAACCTCGACCCGCTGAATAAAAAATTCGAGGCTTTCGGCTGGCACGTTATTGAAGTAGACGGTCACAACATCCCCCAGTTGCTGGACGCATATAAAAAGGCTGAAATGATAAAGTGGCAGCCCACCGTCATTATCGCCCACACCATCAAGGGCAAGGGTGTGAGCTTTATGGAGAACAACGTGGAATTTCACGGTAAAGCCCCCAATGCCGAACAGCTCGAAAAAGCCTTAAAGGAGTTGGCTTAACATGCCGGAAGAAGTAGCTCTTAGGGAAGTCTTCGGCAAGACGCTGGTGGAGTTGGGACATGAAAACCCAGCTATTGTCGTGCTGGATGCCGACCTTTCGCCATCAACGATGACGCATTATTTCCAAAAGGAGTTCCCGGAGCGTTTTTTTGAAGTCGGCATCGCCGAGGCGAATATGATAGGAATTGCCGCCGGCTTAGCGGCTAACGGCAAGATACCCTTCGCCAGCACCTTCGCTGTTTTTGCGACCAGCCGCTGCTTCGACCAGATACGTGTATCCGTGGCGCAGGCCAAGCTTAACGTTAAAATAGTTTCCACGCACTCCGGACTCACTGTTGGCGAGGACGGCGCTTCACACCAGGCGCTAGAGGACCTGGCATTAATCTGTTCCCTGCCCGGATTTACGGTTATTGTGCCGGCGGATGGCATCGAGACAACGCAAGCGATACGAGCCGTTGCGGCGCATCAAGGTCCCTGCTACGTGCGTTTGATACGCGGTAAGTTACCGCTGGTTTTTGATAATAACTACAAATTTGAAATCGGCAAGGCCGCCATGATGCGGTCAGGCAAGGACGCCACTATCATGGCCATCGGCACCATGGTGGCGCCCGCTTTAGAAGCCGCCGCCGCTTTAGTCCAAGAAGACATTAATTGCCGGGTGCTGAACATGTCCACCCTTAAGCCAATCGATGCCGCGGCGATTATTCAAGCCGCCGCAGAGACCGGCGCCATCGTTACCGCCGAGGAACATCAGGAACATGGGGGACTAGGCAGTACCGTAGCTCGTATTGTAGCTAAACACCACCCCGTGCCGATGGAATTCGTCGCCGTCAAGGATAAATTCGGCATGTCCGGCAAACCGGCGGAATTGTTGGTAAGATACGGACTGACTTCCCAGGACATCGCCAAAGCTGTTCGGAATGTAGTGAAGAGAAAAGGTTAGCTCTTCTTCTTTATTATCATTCCAGCGCAGGCTGGAATCCATCTAGGCTATAACGTTATACAGGTCTTTCCAATCCGGATTAGCTTCTTCGATTAAATGTATTTTCCAGTTCCGATGCCAGACCTTTAACTGTTTTTCTCGCTGAATAGCTGATTCGATACTTTCACATTGTTCGTAATAAACCAGCATGTGGACGCCATATTTTTTAGTAAAACCTTCTACAAAGTCATTCTTGTGCTCGTAGACTCTTCTAACAAGGTCATTAGTAACGCCTATATAGAGAGTGCCATGACGTTTACTCGCCAGTATATAAACGTAATATGATTTCACTTCGGTAAATGGATTCTGGCTTTCGCCAGAATGACAGACGTTCTAGTCCAATAAAGTGATCGCTGACGAAGGTCTTTCTTTCATTTCAACTTTGATGCCGGCTTCTTTAAACAGCCCGATAAAAGTAACGTCGTTGTACTTGCCAAAACTCACAAAGCGAGCGATTTTAGCGTTGACCAACATCTTAGCACAGAGCACACAGGGCGTATGGGTACAGTAGACGGTGCTTCCCTCCAGGCTCACACCATGCAGCCCCGCCTGGATAATTACATTCTGCTCGGCATGGATGCCCCGGCAAATTTCATGCCTCTCCCCGGTCGGGATTTTCATATCATCGCGTAAACAGCCGAGTTCGAGGCAATCCCTCGCCCCTGCCGGCGCGCCATTATAGCCGGTGGTCAGGATATGTTTGTTCCTCACCGCCACTGCACCAATATGGTGCCGGCGGCAGGTGGAACGCTCCGCCACCACCGAGGCTATTTTTAAAAAATACTCATCAATCTCCGGACGCTGTGGTGTTGTCATCTTAACCTCGCTGCAATTCTTTCTACCTGTTTTCTTAGGTCACTAATCGAGCCAGTGTTTAATATAGTAAAATCCGCCATGCAGATTGGTCCGCCTTTATTAAGATTTTCTATTTCTGCGTGGTCGCGGCTAACGGCTTGCGGTAATGTTAAAGGGCGTGCCTTACGATTGCCCAGTCGCCGATATCTGTCCTGTGGTGATGCCCATACCGCCACGACCATAAATCTGTCACGGTAATAGTCTTTAAGATAGATGTATTCCTCCCAGGAGTAGAGTCCATCAACCACCACGTTAGAAGTCTTAAGGGCATTTTCGATGCGCGGAACACTTAATTTAGCGTAAGCCTCCATGCCGTGCTCCTGCCGGATGCGCTCTCGAATAGGTCGTTCGTTTTCCTCCGTTAACGGCAAGCCCTGCTGCCGGACGGCTTCATCGGTAATCTCGCCAAAGCGCACCGTCGTATAGCCCTTGGCATTAAAAAACCGCGCTATCTCCGACTTCCCCGAGCCCGCCATACCAACCACGGCAATGACCTTCATACCGTCCATTATAAGCGGTTATCACCAAAAAACACAACGCTCTGGACAGGCTATGTTATACTACTTGGTGAGATGAGTGCCACGGAAACAAGCAACCTATCTAAAAAAATTAAAGAAAAGCTCCCCGCCGATATCGTCGCCTTTATCCAACAGGCAGGGGATACCGCCAACCGGCTGCAGCAGCGTCTTTATCTGGTGGGCGGGGTGGTGCGGGACTTGCTGCTGGAGCGTACTAATCTGGACATCGATATGGTGGTTGAGGGGGACGCGATTCAACTGGCGAAGCAAATCAATAACGCCAATCGCGCCCAAATCACCGTCCACCCGCGCTTTGGCACGGCTAAACTTAAGTGGGCTAACCGCAGCATCGACTTCGCTACCGCCCGCGCCGAAACATACGCCCGACCCGGCGCGCTGCCCACGGTCAAACCCGGCACGATTAACGACGACCTGGCGCGGCGCGATTTTACGATTAATGCCATGGCTATCGAGCTTAATCCACGGCATTTTGGTGAGCTTATCGACCCATTTGGGGGGAGGGATAATTTAAAGAAGCGACAGGTGAGGGTGCTACATGAGAAAAGCTTTATTGATGACGCGACACGTATCTGGCGCGCCTTACGCTATGAGCAGCGGCTGGGCTTCCGCCTTGAGCCGGCGACTCGGCTGCTCATTAAGCGGGACATAGTTAATTTGAAAACCATCAGCGGCGACCGAATTCGGCACGAGCTGGAGCTGGTGCTAAAAGAAGAGCAACCGGAGAAAGTGCTGCGGCGCGCTTATGAAATGGACGTGCTGGAGAAACTGCACCCGGCTTTGAAAGGCGACGACTGGCTGGTGGAAACGTACGAAGCAGCGCGCCAGCGCTGCTTGCCCGATATGCCGCATCCGGAGTTTTATCTGTCTCTATTATGCTATCGACTAACACCGCATGATTTAGAGCACTTGACCAAATATCTACACCTGTCGAAAGCCACGGTACAAGTTTTAGAGGATACAT
>JBGOXC010000107.1:0-5219 GCA_041478935.1 Dehalococcoidia bacterium | reverse complement strand
CCTGTTTGATAAGTTGATGGAAAAAGCTCCGGCGGTACAAAAAATCAACCTGACTTCACCGTTTACCGTCGCCTTCGGGCGGCTGGTGGGGATGAGGATACCGATGACGCTGGTGCTGGCAGCGAAAAAGAAATTCTGGATACTTTCGCTCGGCGTAGTGATTGCCAGCGCGATTTTCGACGGTTTATATATTACCGTCGGCGTCATTATGGGCATACAGGAAGTAAAACCGACTTACACCATCCTGATTACCGTCGGTTTATTAGTTGTGGTTTACCTGGTGACGATAGGGGTGAGATTCATCACCAGAAAACGCCGGAAAGCCACCCTGCCGGTTGATGATGAGAACGACATAAATCCTGAAGATAAAAAAACGCTTAAGTCTTAAAGTCTTCGGGGATTAGTGAATGCATAACGGCGTCTTGCACCTTATCACGGAGAACCAAGCGGTTTCTTAAAATACCCTCGCGTTGGGCGCCGGCTTTTTCCGCCGCTCGCAGACTTTTTTCGTTGCCGACCGCCACCACAACCTCGATGCGGTTCAGCTTTAAAACATCAAAACCCCATTTGGCTAAAAGCCTGGTGGCAGCTGGCGCCGCCCCTTTCCCAATACGACTGGTCCTTACCCAGTAGCCGAGATTGGCATAGCGGCCTAGCTTTGAGATGGCATTAATGCCGCACCCCCCGATTAACGTCCCGTCTTTGACATCGAAGATGCCGAAATCGTAGGTATCACCCTTTTTCCACCCCTTACCTTGCTTTTTCAGCCAGTCTTTACACTCTTTGAGGGCATAGCCTTCATGAGCGAAGGGCAGCCAAGCGCCAACTTCTTTGATAGATTCGCGGATAGCCTGATAGAGACTATTCGTATCGTTCATGCGGTAAGGCCGGAGGAGAATTTTGCCGTCGGTCAGTGTTAAATTTTTACGGTCTGGTTTGATATCATTCATATGGTACATATTAAAGTAGCGGCTTTGAGCTGTCAACAAGAGGTGAGAGGAGGGGTGTGAGGAAACATCGATGAATTTCCAGCTTGAATTATCCGCCGTTTTAATGCTAAAGTTTAGATAATGCAGGGAAAATCCACCAATAAACTTATAATCGGGAGGTAGCTATCTCCGTTTACAGCGGAGGTGGCTTTTTTAGTATCCATGAGTGATAAAATCAAACTCACCATCGACGGCAAAGAAGTTGAAGTTGAAAACGGCGCCACGGTGCTCCACGCAGCACAGCGCGCGGGAATCTATGTCCCCACCCTGTGCTACCACCCAGACCTGCAGCCTTCCGGCGGCTGCCGACTCTGCATCGTGGAGATTGAAAATATGCGCGGTCTGCCAACAGCCTGCACCACGCCAGCCACCGACGGGATGAAAGTAACCACCAAATCGGAACAACTGCAGGAATTAAGGCGAGCGTTTTTGGAGCTTGCCCTCACCGAGCACCCCAATGCCTGCCTCACCTGCCAACGGCGGGAGCGCTGCAAGCCTAACGACATCTGTTTACGCGAGGTGGCGGTAACCGAGCGGTGTGTGAGTTGCCCGAAAAACCACCAGTGCGAGCTACAAAATTTAGTGGACTATATTGGCATCGGTGAGGAATTGACGCTACCCTATAAATATAAAAATCTACCGGTTGATTTCAATCGCGAGCCCCTTATCCAGCGTGATTATAACCTATGCATACTTTGCGGACGCTGCGTGCAAATGTGCCAGGATGTGCGAGGCATCGGGGCTATCGGTTTCTCGCAGCACAGTTATAGTACCCTGGTCGGCACGCCTTTCGATAGACCCTTACAGGACTCCGGCTGCCGTTTCTGCGGCGCGTGTGTCCAGGTTTGCCCGACAGGCGCGCTGATGGACGTCGCGGCGGCTTTTAAACCGGATAGGAACTGGCTGGAGACGGCGATACCCTGCCGTTACGCCTGCCCGGCCGGCATCAATGTGCCGCTCTATGTCTACCTCGCAGGGCAGGGGAAATACCAGGAATCGCTGGCGATTGTACGCGAGAAAGTGCCCTTCCCAAGGGTTCTGGGGCGCGTTTGCGTGCACCCGTGCGAGGAAGCCTGCCGCCGCAGCGCATTAAATGAACCTATTTCCATCAAGTTTTTAAAGCGTTTTGTGGCCGACCGCGATAAAGGCCTATGGAAGCACAACGCCACCAAACTGCCCGCCACCGGTAAGAAGGTCGCCATCATAGGGTCGGGCCCGGCGGGGCTAACGGCGGGCTATTATTTAGCTAAAGCCGGCCATGGCGTGACTGTCTTCGAGCAGTTCTCTAAAGCCGGCGGCATGATGCGGGTGGGGATACCGGACTACCGCCTGCCGCCAGAGGTGCTTGATGGCGAAATTGACGTAATTAAAAAAGCCGGCGTTGAAATAAAACTGAATAATAAAATAGAGTCTATAGATAGTCTGTTTGATAAAGGCTATGATGCCGTCTTCCTGGCGCTGGGGGCACACCGCGGCCAAACACTCGGCGTGGAGGGAGAGGACCTGCCCGGCGTTTATGACGGCGCTTCATTTTTAAGAGACGCCAACCTGGGGAAAAAGGTGGACGTGGGCAAGAAAGTGGCGGTTATCGGGGGCGGCAACACAGCCGTTGACAGCGCCAGAGTAGCTTTAAGGCTGGGCGCTAAAAACGTGCACATCATCTACCGACGGACACGCGCGGAAATGCCGGCCAGCCCAGAAGAGGTTGAGGCGACGCTTGAGGAGAAAATAATTATAGATTTCCTCACCGGGCACGTGAAGGTTAACCAGAAAAACGGCAAGCTGATATTAACATGCAACCGCATGGAACTCGGCGAACCTGACGCCAGCGGACGTCGCCGGCCTGTGCCGATAAAGGGCAGCGAATATAACGTTGAATATGATACCATCATTGGCGCCATCGGGCAGGTGCCAGAAATACCCGCCGGTTTCAAGGTTAAAACCGCCCGCGGCAACACAATAACTATCGACGACGCCACCATGGCAACCAACCGGAAGGGGGTTTGGGCGGGAGGCGATGTGGTAACCGGTTCCGCCAATGTTATCCAGGCGATTGCGGCGGGGCGTAAGGCAGCCAGCGCCATCGATAAATATCTGGGCGGCAGCGGCAACATCGAGGAGGTACTGACCAATGATAGAAGGATTGGCATGTGCGCCGGCATTACCGCCGAGGACTTCGCCACGCAGGAACGCGTGAAGATGCCTCATCTGCCCGCTAACAAGGTCGTTGATAATTTTACCGAGGTAGAGACCGGCCTAACCGAGGCTGGAGTTATTGCCGAAGGGCAACGCTGCTTCCAGTGCGGTTTCCGCAGCCAGATAACGCCGGCGCCACGACCGCCGACAAAAGCCAAAAGAACAGACGTTCCCGTTTAGTTTCTCCCTAATAGACACAACGTGCCTTAAACATATTTCAACTAAAGACAGGCAACGGCAACCTACATTTCAAACGGGGTGATAAAAGACATGACCAGCCATAACGGCGCCGCGGTAAATAAGAATATCATCCTCGTTATTGCCACGACGACGGCTTTTATCCTACCATTTCTGGTTGCCTCCGTTAACGTTGCCCTACCGGTAATGGGGCGGGACTTCGATATGGAGGCGGTGGTGATGAGCTGGGTCAGCACCTCTTATTTCCTGGCGATTGCCATGGTACAGGTGCCGTTCGGGCGACTCTCTGACATATTCGGTCGGAAGAAGCTCTTTGTAATAGGCCTGGCGGTATCAACACTAGCTTCGTTCCTGGGTGGTTTTGCCAATTCTGTGCCGGTGCTAATTATCGCCCGGGTATTTCAGGGGGTTGGGTCGGGGATGACTTTTAACAACAGCATAGCTATCCTGACCTCGGTATTCCCGCCACAGGAAAGAGCTAAAGCCCTTGGCATCAGCCAGGCGGGGACATATCTGGGGCTATCGCTGGGACCACTCATCGGCGGCGTTATGACCGAGCACCTCGGCTGGCAAAGCATCTTCTACTTAAGCGGGGCACTGGGCATTTGTCTGGTGATACTGGTCTTCCAGGGGATCAAGGCGGAGTGGCGGGAAGCTAAAGGGGAAAAAATCGACGTCATCGGATCGATTGCTTACGTCATCTCCATTGCTTTATTTATGTACGGTTTTTCCAGCCTGCCAACGACCATCGGCATTATCCTTTTTGTCGTCGGAACGCTGGGCATGGCTTTCTTTATCTGGTACGAGTTAAGGACACCAAGCCCGGTCTTCGCCCTGACGCTGTTTCGCAGGAACCAGGTCTTTATCTTTTCCAATCTGGCGGCACTGATTACCTATATTTCGACCTTCGCGGTGACTTTCCTGTTGAGTCTACATCTGCAATATATTAACGGCATGGACCCGGGCGAGGCCGGCACCGTGCTGATTGCGTCATCAGTTTTAATGACCATCTTTACGCTGCTTTCCGGGTATATCTCCGCGAGGTTCGCACCACGGCTGGTGGCGACGGTTGGCATGGCGGTGAACTGCGCGGCGCTGATAATGCTGATATTCCTGGGTAACACAACACCATTATGGTACATCATTTTGGCGCTGGGGATTTACGGCACGGGCATCGGGCTGTTCGTCTCGCCGAACACTAACGTCATCATGGGGTCGGTGGAGAGTCGAGTGCTGGGGGTAGCTTCCGGCACGCTGGGGACCATGCGCACCGCCGGTATGATGTTGAGCATGGGCATTACGATGATATTGTTCTCCCTTTACATTGGCGACGCAGAAATTACACCCGCTTACTATCCACAGTTCCTGACGAGCGTGAAGGTTGGATTTACCATCTTTGCCATCCTTGGCTTGATGGGGGTTATAGCGCAGATGGTGGCGCGACGTACCGGTAAAGAACCGTCTACTAAATAACAACCGCTGTTGTTGCTCTACCTATCAACGGAAAAATCCTTTACACGCGGCATTTTTTACCCGAATCCATGCTAAAATAGCACGGATACACCGCGATAGCGACGTGGAGGTTTTAAGGGGTGCGGGCGTGACGGAGCTGGTCCTGCCCTTTTTCGAGGGGAGACTGGAAATGATACGGCATACCCTACACCGCTTTGGTATGGGCAGCACGGAGATTCAATATATCCTAAACAAACTGCGCGAGGACCAGACGGAGACGAAGAAAGAGGAATAATCGGAGGTTAGAATGAAGATAGGTTTTATCGGCATTGGTCAAATGGGAAGGCATATGTCCAGGCGCATATTGGATGCCGGCTATGATTT
>JBGOXC010000051.1:0-6937 GCA_041478935.1 Dehalococcoidia bacterium | reverse complement strand
CGCTCTTCAATGGCCGGATTATTGCTACTGCCGTGATAAGCCCGGTGAGCTCGTCGACGGCATATAGTGCCTTTTCCATCTCCGTCTGAGGCTCAACATTACTGCACATACCCCAGCCATGAGAGACAATTGCTCGTATGTACTCCTCGGGCCAACCTCGCTCCTCTAATATCTCTCTCGATTTCTCACAGTGCTGCTCAGGGAAACGTTCATAGTCAAGGTCATGCACTAGTCCAGTAATTCCCCACTTCTCCTCGTCTTCACCCCTCTTCCGTGCCATGTAGCGCATCACTCCCTCAACGGCATAAGCGTGTTTCAGCAGGCTCTCTCTCTTGTTAAATTCCTTGAGGAGTGACAATGCTTCCTCGTATGTGGGTATGTGTTCTTGCATTTACTGCCCCCTTTGCCCATGTTTTTATTACGCTTAGGCCTATACGCCATGATTTGGATCTCAGTGGTCTCAAAAAGCCGATTGAGGTATGACCGTTCTTTTCATGTGAGATTATAAACCTTGAGATTCCGAATGGCAAAGGGGGGATAACATTCTGACGAATTGTTTTACTCATGATATCCACCCAACAATTCTGACAAATGTGTAATCCACGGGTACTTCGTAGATAAGATAATATTACTGGTGGAGACGATGTAAAGAGTGGGGTGGTTAAATAACTAAATAAACACCGCTTCAAATAAACTTGACAAATGGAAGAAAAGTGCTATCTTTTTAAGTGATAATTCTCATCTGAGTGTAAAGAGTGGGGAGGTAACAATGCGGAGAACAATTTGGCGGGCGGTTTTAGCTAGTGCTTTAATACTCTCGGCATTCCTTGTTCTTGTTTCTTTCTGGGGTAACGTTGAGGCCTCACCAGATTCTGAGACAATAACATTTAGTCTAGGCCGAGGCTATACGCTCTCCTTCGAGCTTCCATCCGATTATCAGATCGTCGGTTCGGAAAATTTATCGTATGAGACAATGGCGACAGCCGAGGGTCCGCCCATCGAGCAAACAATAATAAAACAAGATGGTTCTCGTGAAACCTCATTCTATTCCCTTCCCAATAATATCTACTTTGGGGTGGGGTGGGAGCCAACTCATGGCCAAAGTGACCTGAGTGTTTTGATACGAGAAACGTTTCCCCCATCCACGGGGGGAGCTCCCACGTGGGACTGGGGGGCTGTATACCAGGAAGAAGCGGTCAATGTTACGGGCAACAACGGCGTTACCTACCCTGGATATTACGCCCTGATATACACAGAAGGTCTCATGGGCTCTCAGACGACTAATGGGTTTCTTATAGTATTAGTTGAGCCTGATTTTATTACTGAATTCGGTATATATTATGGGGGCGCCCGAGATTACACTTTACCAGGGGTGACCACTTATACGTTTACGGTCAGTGGGCAGCCCTTGGTCGAGAAACTGAAGGCTGATGTGGCTGTTATGGTTGCCTCGGTAAAGATTGCTGGTGAAACCACCCCAACGCCCGCACCAATACCGAGTGAAAACACTTTTACGGATTCAGTTCCACTTCCCACCCAGCTATCTACCGACCCGGAGGTTATCGGTACCAATGTTGGGCTCGCTATTCTGACCGTTCTTATCTTTTACCTTGCCGCCACTATCTTCAACGGCACCATCAAGGAGAATTATGAAATCATCGAAGGTTGGCTCCGCCGCACTCCAAAGTGGCTGAAATTCCTCAGCCCATCTGACTCTGATGAGCACAAGCCTAAGTTAAGAGCTTATCTTGAAGGGGCATTCGTAGTAGCTATCTGTGCTCTGATATATTGGTTTCTCAACCCTTACTTCACTAACGGGCCAAGAGGTATTGCCCTGTTTATTGCCTTAGCTTTAGGTATAGCTATTACTACTTACAGCTACGATGGAACTCAGGTTTTAGCGGCTACACGCAGATTTCGTGTCCCGGCTGGCATCAGGATTTACCCTATAGCGATTCTTATCGCGATAGTCTTCGTTGCTTTATCTAATGCCATTAATTTTCATCCGGGCATAATATACGGCTTCGTAGGTGCTTATGCCGCGCTATCAATATCTCAGCGACTTGATAAGAAGCAGCAAGGGTTAGTGATATTGTATGGTACATTGGCTATCATTGTAATTGCTTTAGGTGCCTTTTTCCTTCGGGGGTATCTCTATAACCTGGCGTGGGGTGAAGATAATTTCTGGTGGTATCTTGTAGATAATATTCTTGTCGCTGCCATTGTAATTGGCTTAGAAGGATTGGCTTTTTCGTTAGCCCTACCGCTGAACTTCCTGGATGGAGGTAAACTTAGAACCTGGAAGTTTTGGGTTTGGTTGGTGGTTGCTTTAGCTGTTGTCTTTGTTTTCTATTACGTAATTATCAATAACGATAATAAGTTTGTAGAAGCGGCGAGAAGCATGAATGTAATCACGATGTATATTCTCATGGGGCTCTCACTGTTGGTGAGTTTCGGAACCTGGCTTTATTTCAAAAGGCGGAATAAACAACAATCCGCTAGTAGATAAGTTTTTATTAGCCAAGGCTATTAAGAACTTGAGAGTTTTCGTTTCCAGTCAAATATCACTCAACAATCTAACAGATTGTTCAAACAGCGTAACAATCCTCGGTTTTGTTTAACCTAGTGTTCCAGCGTCTTATATAAAAAGTCAAATGGTGTAAAAAATTCATTCCCTTATCCCACTTCCTTTACGAAAGGAAGAGGGGGAAAGAGAAGATGGGCTTGCGTCCCTCTTAAACGACCCTTTATGAATCTACGATTACCGGATGTTTAAAGTGATACGGGACATTCCCTATATGATAAGGATAAGGATGGAAAGCCGAGGGCGGCTCATCGGCATCGGGGAGGGGCATCCAGCCCATCAAGGGCAAGTTAAGCCAGCCATCCTCGACGGGAGAGCAGAAAGTATTGTTCCAGTGCAACTTGCTGAACAGCCACCTGTCGTTTTCTTTAACGTATTTATTTTCGTAATAGCCGTGCAGAAATTCGGCGCGCGGGAAAGCTCCGTAAGGCTTGGCTTCGAAGAGCCAGGTCTGCCACCGGCCTTGGGCCGATTTTCCGTCAGATGAAATGTCCACCACGCCGCCGATCTGCATTACGATAAACTGCATCCACGGCGATGACTGCTTAGGCTTACCGCCCCCGGCGAACATATCCCAATAGATGTGCCAGACGCCTTTCTTGCCATAAAAAACGCCATGGTCGGCGATTTCTACGGACTCAGCGTTATCCGAAAAAATATCGCATATTTCCGCCCACATATTGTTATCGAAGTAGTAGCCGTATTTCTTTTGCAAGTACTCGATCTCTTGTATATCTTCCTGGAGCCGTACTCGTTTTTCCAGTTCTTCAATATTCATTGTTCACCGCCTCTTGGTTATTTGCCCGTGACTGGGTGTTTAAATGGATAAGGGACATGATAGCTGGAGGGGTAAGGATGATAAGCGGTAGCCGGGGCATCGGCGTGGGGAAACGGCGTGTCCGAGAGCTTAGGGACTTTAAGGAAGCCGCTCTCGTAAGACGTCCAGTAAATGAGGTTCCAGTGCAGCTTTTTGAAGTACCATTTCCCGTTTTCTTTAATGTATTTGTTGTTATAGACACCGAACTCCCAGGTCTGCTTTTTAATGCCGCCGAAAGGCCGGCACTCGAATGCCGGCGTGTACCAGCGGCTGGTAGCGGTCCGACCATCCGGGGCAATATCGATAACACCCTGCGACTGCATTACCTCGAAGAACATCCAGCCGGGGCGTTTCATACCCACCATGCCGGCGTACATCCGCCTGACACCCTCCTTGCCGCGGAAGACGCCGTGGTCGGTGATTTCTACCGACTCCGTATTCTCGGAAAACAGGTCGATGACCTCCTGGTACATGGCGTTATCGAAGTAATAGCCGTATATACGCTGGAGATTTTCAACCGCCTGGATGTCTTCCAGCCGAGTCACTCGTTTTTCCAGTTCCGCCAGATTCATGTGCTATAACCTCTATTTGCCGGTAATAGGGTGCTTGAAATGGACGGGGAAGTGATATCCGAACGGGTAAGGTCGCCAGGTGGTGGGTGGGGCGTCCGGTGGCACTTCCGCACTGGGGCCGTGGTGGCCGACGACGGGAGTCTTAAGCCAGCCGTCCTCATAAGGGGTGCGGAAATTCAGGAAAAAGTGGAGCTTTTTTATCTTCCATTTGCCGTCTTCTTTAGTGTATTCATTCTCATAAATGCCGTGAGCCCAAAGCTGCCTGAGTTCTCCCTCGTGCAGGCTCAGAGTAGACCTGGCTTCCACGAAAAAGCCATACCAGCGGCCTTTGGCGTTCTTGCCATCGGGATCGACAGTAACGACGCCTTGGATCTGCATGCCGATAGACATATAACCGATTCTGGGCTTGGTGTCTTTACCGCCTTTAATGAGGTCGATGTAATAACGGCGGATGCCTTCCTTGCCTTTATATACGCCGTAATCGCATTCCTCGACGGACTCAGCGTTATCAGAGAAGAGGTCGACCACCTTTTCCCATTCCCCGTAGTCGCAGTAATAGCCATAAATTCTCTGGAGCTTTTCTATCTGCTTAATGTCTTCGAGACGCTGTATTCTTTTCTGTAGTTCTTCCAGTGTTGCCATAAATACCTCCTTTATTTTTGAATATTATCGAGCTTGTTTCCAGCATTATACTTCAACATGGTACGGGGATATTTTCAAGGATAACACTATTGTCGACTTTATTCCAGAACATGCGGATATCATATGGCGTTCCTTTGAGTTACTTAATCTCTCATTTCCGAGGACGGTATAGGTATTATAACAGCCAATATAGCGTGTGTGAATAATTAAGCGTTTGATGGTTATACCGAAGTGATGATATGGACAATCATAGACAATGGCGAACCCGGTATAAACAACGATGTGTGTGTCGGAGCTATACCATTTGTAATTGTACACGGCAATTACCAGGTTTGTGTATCCGAAGAATACGCTCCTAAATTTGTAGGCTTAATAAGCTGTAAATGGGGGTACACTCCGGAAGGCAGACTCTTCAAGATAAATGAGTTGAGGGAGTGCGCCTTCATTTTGGAGTTGTTCGTGTATTTCATAATTTAGTAGTTTGTTATGCTGACCTATATTGCACAATCTAGCGGAATGTTCAATCACCAATTATGACATAGCCAGAGTTATATGAATCGTGGGCGGCTCACAAGCCAGTTTCCACTTGACCCATAGCGCCTGGGGATATACTATATGCATGTTCGGCGTAATCCCTGTCCGGTGATCTGGGGCTTGTCCGGTAGTGGCTAACGGATTTAGAAAGGGAGGTTTGTGATGAGTAGCTTCGGTGACTATGCCAAATATGACGGTCTTGGTCTAGCTGAACTAGTGCGAAAGAAAGAGGTCAAGCCGAGCGAGTTGGTTGAAGAGGCAATAAGCCGTATTGAAAGGCTCAATCCGCAGGTCAACGCCGTCATCCACAAGATGTATGAACAGGCTAGAAAAGCCGCCGACGGCGACCTGCCGGATGGTCCCCTTAAAGGGGTCCCCTTCCTGCTGAAAGACCTGATGGCGTGTTATGCCGGGGTTCCCCTGACTAATGGCAGTAAATTCTTTAAGGACTTCGTACCCGACCACGATAGTGAGCTTATTAAGCGGTTCAGGGCGGCCGGTGTCATTGTCCTCGGCAAGACTAACACACCCGAGTTCGGTCTGGCGCTTGTAACCGAGCCAGAGTTGTTCGGCCCCTGCAACAACCCTTGGGACCTGACCCGAACCACCGGTGGTTCCAGCGGCGGTTCGGCGGCAGCTGTGGCCGCACGAATGGTTCCCTTGGCCCATGGCAGTGACGGTGGTGGTTCTATTCGAATACCGTCTTCCTGCTGCGGCGTGTTCGGTCTCAAACCGACCCGGGGTCGCAACCCAATGGGTCCCGATTTCGGAGAAGGCTGGCGTGGTTTTGTTTGCGAGCACGTTCTAACCCGCTCAGTGCGTGACAGTGCTGCCATGCTCGACGCTACTGCCGGAGCCGATACCGGCGCTCCTTACTGGGCTGTATTACCTGAGAATTCTTTCCTCAGGGAAGTAGGGGCAGACCCCGGAAAACTGAGAATTGTCTTCACTAAGGAACATTTTCTTGATAACACTGTCGATGATGACTGCGTGAAGGGTCTAGAGGCTACAGCTAAATTATGCACAGAACTTGGTCATGAGGTAGTAGAAGCAGCGCCTCCAATAGACAGTAGAGCCTTTTTCAAGGCATTTTTTACGGTAGTTTGTGGTGAGATTAGGGCGGCGATAGAGGAGGCCGAGGTGCTTTTGGGCCACAAAGCCTCGTCTAAGGATTTTGAACCCAGCACATGGGTATGCAGTTTGCTCGGCAGGCAGTTTCGTGCCTCCGATTTATCCAAAGCCCTCAACCTGATTCAGCGCATGGGTCGACAGATTGGCGAGTTTTTCGAGAAGTACGACGTCATGCTGACGCCAACGCTAGCCATGCCACCTGTGGTCACGGGTACTTTCCAGATCAAAGGCATCCAAGCTGTAGCTATGAAGTTGCTGGGGCGTCTCAATGCTGGTGGTTTAATCAATACTTTCGCCAAGATAGACACTCTTGCTGTGCAGGCCTTTACGTTTGCACCATTTACGCCGCTGTTTAATGCTACCGGTCAGCCGGCTATGTCTGTACCGCTCTACTGGAACGATGAGGGACTGCCTATCGGTACGCAGTTTGTCGGTCGATACGGCGATGAAGCGACTTTGTTCCGCCTAGCAGGCCAGCTAGAAAAGGCAAGACCTTGGTTTGACCGCTTCCCGCCTATCTGCGCTAAGCTGGAGTGACAGATATCCAAGAGAAATCCTTTATCCCACAAGTGTCCATTTTGTGTAGCTTAAAAACAAAAACTGAATGCCGGTAATAATAAAAATATCTTGAAATACATACATATTTTCATACTTTAT
>JBGOXC010000089.1:0-5659 GCA_041478935.1 Dehalococcoidia bacterium | reverse complement strand
CAGCGGTTGGGGGCGATTATCTGCAAGGGCACGACGCTAAAGCCGCGGGAGGGCAACCCGCAGCCGCGCCTGGTGGAAACAGCCTGCGGCATGATTAACTCCATCGGACTGCAAAACATCGGGGTAAAGGCGGTGATAAAGGAAAAGGCACCGGTATGGTCGGGATGGCGGGTGCCGGTTATCGTGAACATCGCCGGAGACACGGTTGAAGAATACGCTGAACTTGCCCGAGAACTGGATAACGTCAAGGGGGTGAGCGGGCTGGAGGTTAACATCAGCTGCCCAAATGTTAATGCCGGTGGAGCAGCTTTTGGTGCAGAGCCGGACTGCGCGGAGGAGGTAGTTAAAGCCGTCAAAAAGGCGACATCTCTACCGATAATGGTTAAGCTTACACCAAACGCCGCGGATATCGTAGGGGTGGCGAAAGCCGTAGAAGCCGCCGGCGCGGACGCAATATCGCTGGTCAACAGCTATAAGGGCATGGCGATTGATATAAAAAATAGAAAACCTGTGATAGCTAACGGCACCGGCGGACTATCCGGCCCAGCCATCAAGCCGCTGGCACTGGTGCTGGTTTATCAGGTGGCAGGGGCGGTCAAAGTGCCGGTGGTGGGGTTGGGGGGCATTACGACAGGAGAGGACGCGGTGGAGTATATCATGGCGGGGGCAAGCGCCGTACAAGTGGGGTCGGCGACATTCAATAATCCTAGGGCGGCGCTGGACGTGCTGGAAGGCATCCAGAGCTTCATGGAAAAAGAGGGGATAAAGAGTCTTAAGGAGATAGTCGGGGCAGCAAGAGTGAAGAAATAAGAGGAGAGAATATGGATTCTTTCGGGCTAATAATGGGGATTGTGATAATGGCGATGGGGATTTTTTACCTGTTCATAGGGATGAGCGGGAAATTGATTTATCTTAAAAAGGCGGATGAAGAAAGCCCGGAAGAAGAAAAAGGAAAAAAGATGCAGCAAGTCAGGCGGAGATACAGAATAATCGGTGTCATCGGGATAATAGTTGGCATAGCAGGAATATTAATTTCAACGATATGGACTCTATAGTAGACCGATTGAAGGCGCTTTTTTTAATCCTCTATGATTATTGAGCATATTCCCCAGTTAAGATATAATTAATTGACCGATAAATATTCTATTTCTTCAAGCATTAGGGAGGGGTCGCATAGTGGTCTAGTGCGGGCGCCTGCTAAGCGCTTTCCCTGGGTAACTGGGGACGAGGGTTCGAATCCCTCCCCCTCCGCCAGCCTACGCTAAAGCTTCGGCTGGTAAACCAGTTTTTAAGTAACTAGATATGTGGTATGTATATATTTTAAAAAGTGTAACTGATGAATTCGTGTATGTTGGTTCAACGAATGACCCTAAACGACGGCTATTTCAACATAATTCCGGCAATGTAGAATCTACAAAAAAACACGTCCCATTAACAATAAAAGCATATATTGCAGTGGAAAATAGAACCAAAGCTATTGATTTAGAACAATATTTTAAGTCGGGGTCAGGAAGAGCTTTTGTTAAAAAGAGAATCCTTTAGCCGCCGTAGCTCGCAGAGCGAAGGAGGCCTCCCCCTCCGCCACTCTATACTACTTTTCTTTAAGGATTTATTAGTGCCAACCTATCATATCTGGACAATCGGCTGCCAGATGAATAAAGCGGAGTCGGAACGCATTGCTGCCCGTTTCGAGGAACTGGGATATCGGTCAACGAAAAGCGTTAACGATGCCGACCTTATCGTTTTAAACAGCTGTGTGGTGCGGCAAAGCGCCGAAGACCGCGTGATTAATAAGCTGCACGACCTCAAGCACCTGAAACAAGAAAAACCAAACACGCTTTTTGCGCTCACCGGCTGTATCGTGGATTCTGACACTAGTGTCTTACGTAAAAGATTCCCCTTCATCGACCATTTTTTTAAAGCGGGGGAACAACCGCCTTGGCTGGGAAAAACGGAGTCAACAACACTGCCGGAGAAGCCAAATCCGAGTATTTATGTGCCAATCAGCCAGGGGTGCGATAATTTCTGCTCCTACTGCATCGTCCCCTACCGGCGCGGGCGGGAGAGAAGCCGACCTTTAGAGGAAATAGTCTGCGAGGTTGAGGAGCTGGCGCGGCGGGGGGCTAAAGAGGTCATCCTGCTGGGACAGAATGTAGATTCATATGGGCACGACCTGCCGGGTAAACCAGACCTGGCTCATCTGCTTGCCAAGTTGAATGAAATCGAGGGTTTGGCACGATTACGCTTCCTGACCAACCACCCTAAAGACATGAACTCCAGGCTTATACAAGCCATCACCTTGTTGGATAAGGTCTGCGAACAGATAAACCTGCCGGTACAGGCGGGCAGTGATGAAATTCTTAAAGCTATGAAACGCGGCTATACCGCGGCGCAATACCGGCAGCTCGTGAAGAAAATAAGAAAGAAAATCCCGGATATCGCGATTACGACCGATGTCATTGTGGGATTTCCGGGGGAGAGCGGGGCACAGTTCCAACAAACGCTAGACTTGCTCTCCGAGATAAAGTTTGCTACAGTTCATGTAGCGGCATATTCACCCCGGGAGGGCACCACCGCCGCCCGCGAACTGGAGAATGACGTACCATCCGAGGAGAAAAAGGCAAGACTCAATAGAGTCGAGCAGTTGCAGGGGCAGATACAGTCGGAAATGAACGCCCGCCTCAAAGGCAAGACGGTGGAAGTACTGGTAGAGGGCAGAAATAAAGGAAAATGGTACGGCCGCACACGCACCGATAAGCTGGTATTTTTCAATAACGGTAGAGATTTACTGGGGCAATTGGTAAAAATAAAAATTGAAAAGACCAGCCCATGGTCGCTACAGGGTAAAATAGAATAAGTTAACATCAATTTGGAGGGATAATGAAGAATATTTGGAAAATAGGTCTCGTGGCCGGACTGCTGATTGCCATCCTAGCTTTAAGCGTGGGCTGCTTTGCCACTGGCCAGACCTCGGTTACGAGCGCGAATGCCACCGGCACCAGCAGCGAAACAAGCACCTGGGACAGCCTCTGGCCGATGCTCGCCTTCCTGGTAGTGATTTTTGCCATGTTCTACTTCCTGATGATAAGACCGCAGCGTAAACGCCAGAAGGAACAACAAGCAATGATGCAGGCTCTGCAAAAAGGCGATAAAATCATCACCGCCGGCGGCATTTATGGCACGATTGAAAACGTCGGCGAAGACACGTTGGTTATAAAGGTGGAAGGCGGGACTACTTTAAGAGTTTCCCGCAACAGTGTTGCCCTACGACGCGACGAAACAGGAAAATGAACGTAAGCCAACTTACGGAAAAACAGATTGAGATAATTATAGACATCGCATTGGATGAGGATACCGGACAAGGCGATGTCACCAGCGAGGCGCTGATTTCGCCCGAGCTGACCGGCAAGGCAACGCTGCTGGTTAAGGAAAAGGGCGTCCTAGCCGGCATCGAGGTTGCCAAACACGTTTTCGAGCACGTGGACCCAGCCACACGATTTGAAATACTAATCAAAGACGGAAAAGCGATAAAACCGGGTGATACGGCAGCTGCTATAGCCGGCAGCGTTAGCAGCATTCTTAAGGCAGAACGTACCGCGCTCAACTTTTTGCAGCGCTTAAGTGGCATCGCCACGCTGACAGCACAGTACGTAGCCGAAGTTAAAGGCACTGACGCGAAAATCTACGATACCCGCAAAACCACACCGGGACTACGTATATTGGAGAAGTACGCGGTGCGGATGGGCGGGGGGCAGAACCACCGCATGCACCTGGGCGACGCTATCTTAATCAAAGATAATCACATCGCGGCGATGCGTGCCCTGGGGATGAACCTTAAAGACATTATCTTGAAAGCGCGGGAAAATGCGCCGACAGGCATGACCATCGAAGTAGAAGTAACCAGCATTAAGGAAGCGGAAGAAGCCGTGAAAGCCGGGGCGGATATCATCATGCTGGACAATATGAGTACCGTGGATATGAGTAAGGTCGTTAAAAGCGTTGCCGGCAGAGCTAACCTGGAAGCCTCGGGGAAGATTACACTGACTAATGTCCGTAAGACAGCGCTGACCGGTGTGGATATCATCTCCATCGGGGCTTTAACCCATTCATATAAAGCGCTGGACATCAGCCTGGAGATGGAAACACAGACACTTAAGCTGATTTAGCTAGTTTCTGGCGTTTTAACGCCAGGGGTAACCCTGGACTTAACCTCGGCAACCAGCACCATAATTCCCCAGACGACAGTTACGGCAGCCGCCATTGCCACGCCGACCGTGGCCATCTCGCGCAGCATTACAGCGGTATCCGCCGGGTTTTGTAAGGCGGTTAAAAAGGGCGGCCGGGCGATGATTTCTCCATTTATCATATGGTCAATCGCCAGCATTAACGTGCCACCCCACAGCATTTTATTCAGCCAACTTAAGCGCCGACTCCACTTCACGCTGACGCCTGCTGTTTTCTTTTCTTGTTTTTCCACCACTTTCTGTACGACGGTGGTGATGATAGCTTCTCCCATGGGAACCAGAAAACATGCCATAATTCTTGCCTCCTTGCGACGTTAGGACCGCTTATAAATTAATGGGTAAAAGCGCTTCTTCTTATCTATTCAAAATCGAACGCACACAAATGAAATCCGTTTGTAATGATAGTGGAAAAATGGTGACGCTGTCAAAAAAACGTAATTTATCCCAGCTTATCGCGGCTATCCAGCATAACCGTAACCGGCCCGTCATTATGGATTTCTACGTGCATGTGCTGCTGGAAACGTCCGGTGGCAACCTTAACGCCGCTTTCACGCGCCAAGCCTACGGCGTAGTTGAACAAGGTTTCCGCCTGCTCCGGCGGGGCGGCATCGATAAAGCTGGGACGGCGGCCTTTACGAGCATCGGCCAGGAGAGTGAACTGGCTCACTAACAGTAGTTCACCTTTAACATCGAGGAGGGACAAGTTGAACTTGCCCTGGGCGTCGGTAAAAATGCGTAAGCCGATGATTTTGGGGATGAGATATTGCGCGTCTCTTTCCGTATCGCCGTTAGCCACCCCCAGCAACACCACCAGCCCCTGACCTATTCTACCCACCTCTACGCCGGCGACGCTGACCGAAGCTTGACTGACCCGCTGGAGAAGCGCTTTCAATCTTTATTCTTCTTTACTTCTGGTTTTTCTTTAGTTGCGGGAGGGTTTGATGCGGGATTAGCAGCAGAACTCTCGCTTTTACGATGGTCGGTGATATAAAAGCCGCTGCCCTTGAAAATAACAGGTGTGGGGTGAAAAACGCGTTTGGCTTTCTTTTTACATCGCGGGCATTTTGCCTCGGGTTTATCATGGAAGCTTTGCTTTAATTCAAAATGATGACCGCAATGAATACACTCGTATTCGTAAATAGGCATATTATGTCACCTCATGAAAATCGACAATTATATATTTATTTTAACATCAGGCCAGTTATGCAAACAAGCTGGAGCTGCCCTCTCTCTGCACTTACCCCCGTTTAAAAGAATGGGGAGCGAGTTGCCAAGATAGGATTAACTTAAATATTGTCCGCACGAGGCGATTTCTGTTATACTGAACGGGTACGCCCCCATCGTCTAGTGGCCTAGGACAGCGGCCTTTCAAGCCGTAAACATGGATTCGAATTCCGTTGGGGGCATTTATTTTT
>JBGOXC010000147.1:0-4211 GCA_041478935.1 Dehalococcoidia bacterium | reverse complement strand
ATTATCACCGATTCTAATGTCCGGCCGCTTTATGCCGATATCCTTCAGCAAGGTCTGGTGAATGCCGGTTTTGGCGTTACAATTCTTGAGGTGCCGGCCGGGGAGGAACAAAAAACTCTGACTACCGCTGGCCAGCTTTACGAGAGTTTGGCGCAAGATTTTGCTGAAAGGACCACCCTTATTCTGGCGCTTGGTGGGGGCGTTATCGGCGACCTAGCGGGGTTCGTCGCCGCCACCTATATGCGCGGCGTCCCCCTGGTTCAGGTGCCTACCTCGCTCCTGGCGATGGTTGATAGCAGCATCGGCGGCAAGACGGCCGTCGACCACGGTAGCCTGAAAAACATGATTGGGGCTTTTTATCAGCCTAAACTTGTCGTTGCCGACGTTGCCGTTCTTAAAACCCTCCCGCAGGTTGAGCTTTCCAACGGCATGAGCGAGGTTATCAAACACGCTGTTATCCGCAATCGCGACTTTTATTATTACCTCCAGAAATACATGACTAAAGCGATGGCGTACGAGATAGATTTGCTTGAGGCTATCGTGAAGGAAAATGCTCGCATCAAAGTGCCCTTCGTATCGGTCGACGAAAAAGAGACGGGAATCCGCACGCTCTTGAACTTTGGCCACACCGTTGGCCATGCCGTGGAAGCGGTATCGGATTTCCAGATTAAACACGGTCAGGCAGTCGCCATCGGCGTGATGGCTGCTGCTAAAATATCGCGGCGTCTGGGCTTTCTCCACGAAATAGATATAGAACACTTGGATAGACTAATCGTTCAAGCCGGGCTGCCGGTGGACCTGCCACCCCTGGACGGCGTTAAAAAAGAAAAACTCCTTGAATTAATCAAACATGATAAAAAGGTGCGTGACGGAAAAATACGCTTCATTTTGCTTAGAGCCATCGGCGATGCCTTTATCACTGATAAAGTAGACTCAAACTTAATCAGGGAGGTGTTGTTTGGTCCCCAACCCGCCTAAAATCTGCGCCGCTATCACTAATGACGACCTGGCTGCGATAGATGGCGTGGCGCCGCTCGTCGACCTGTTTGAAGTACGCATCGACCTTATTGGTACTGGCTGGTGGAAGGTGGCGGCGCATCTTAAAAAGCCTTGGATAGCTTGCAACCGGCGGGCGGATGAGGGGGGTAAATGGAGCGGCAGTGAGTCGGCAAGAATCGCTGAGCTGCGCGCTGCCGTCGAGCTTGGAGCGACTATTATCGATATCGAGCTGGCAACGCCCTCTGTCGCCGATTTAGTTAAGGAAATTAGAGGCAGGGCGGCATACCTGGTCTCCTATCATAACCTTAAAGAAACGCCGCCGCTGGATAGGCTGCGGCAGATAGTTGCCGATCAGCTGGCGGCGGGCGCCGATATTTGTAAGGTCGTTACCACCGCCCACAACTTCGCCGATAATCTAGTCGTCCTCCAGCTTGTTAAGGAATTCTCAGCAAATGAAGTCGTCTCCTTCGCCATGGGCGTTAAAGGGCAGCTTTCCCGCGTCCTTTGCCCGCTGGCGGGCGGCTGTTTTACTTACGCCTCGCTTGGCGCGGGCAGAGAGTCGGCGGATGGGCAGTTAACGGTAAGGGACTTGAGGGAAATTTATAGAATGTTGGGTGAGAAATGATTAGTGCTGAAGCGATGAAACCATTCGGTAGGGCGATAGCGGACTACTGCCGCGGCGATAAAAACGCGGTGGTTATTTTTCGTCGTGACGACGGCGTAGCCAGCGAACTGCAAATAGGCTCCTTTTTCCGAGGCAGCACTGATATTCCTCTGGATAAAATTGCGCTGGATAACTGCCGCGGCCGGGTACTGGATGTCGGGGCTGGCGTAGGTATCCATAGCCTTTACCTGCAAAACAAGGGTTTCGACGTGTGCGCTATGGACGTTTCGCTAGAGGCTTGCGAAGCCGCTCGGCGGTCCGGGGTTAAAAACGTACGTTGCGCCAGCTTTAACGACTTTACCGACGATCCATACGATACTCTGCTATTACTAGGGCGTAGCATATGCATGGTGGAAACGCTTAAGGGACTGGGCGAATTTTTACGGAACGCTCGCCGGCTGGTCAGGCGGGGCGGCCAGATTTTATTGAATTCTATAGACGTGACCAAGACGGACGACCCGCAAAACCTTGCCTACCATGAAGCCAACCGCAAGGCTGGCCGTTACGAGGGCGAAATCAAGCTTTACCTGGAATACAAGGGCATCAAGGGGCCGATCAACGGACTGCTGCATGTGGACGCTGTCACGCTGGCGGGACATGCTGAAAAAGCGAACTGGTCCTGTGAAATTCTCGTTCAGGAAGAGAACGGCAACTACTTAGCTAAGCTGACGGAAAAGGACTAAAGATGACCATCTCCGGCAAGACGAAAATCTGCGGCCTCATCGGCGACCCTGTGGAACATACCGTGTCCCCGGCAATGCATAATGCCGCTTTTCAAAAAATGGGGCTGGACTTTGTTTATCTGCCCTTCAGGGTAAAGTCGGAGCAACTGCTGCAAGCTGTGGCGGGTTTAAAAGCGTTGAACGTAAAGGGCTTTAACGTCACCATACCCCACAAAGTTGCGATGATATCGTTATTGGATAGCCTTGACCCACTGGCAGCGAAAATCGGCGCGGTCAATACGGTGGTTAATGAGAACGGTAATCTTAAAGGGTATAACACCGACGCCGAGGGATTTCTACGCGCTTTAAAGGCTCACGGCTTTAAACCAAAGAGGAAGAAAGTCGTCGTCTTGGGCGCCGGCGGCGCCTCCAGGGCTATTTCTTACGTCCTGTCACAAGAGGGCGCTAGCCTAACGATTCTCAACCGCAAGCAGGAGCTAAACTGGGCAGAGGATATCGCCCGGTTGATTCGCAAGGATTTTAAAAAGGAAGTTAAAGTGCTGGAGCTGGCACATTTGACTGAAGCCCTACCTGGCGCTGACCTTCTGGTCAATGCCACCAGCGTGGGGATGTACCCGGTGGCTGATGAAAGCCCCGTTCCTCCTAATCTATTGGCTAAAGTCCAGCTAGTTTTCGATATCGTTTATAACCCCATCAAAACTAAACTATTAAAAGACGCGGCTGCCGCCGGCGCGCGGACAATCAGCGGTGTTGACATGCTCGCCTGGCAGGGCGCGCTGGCTTTTGAAAAATGGACGGGTAAAAAGGCGCCCGTTGACCTGATGCGGCAGGCCGCTGTAAAAATGCTGGAGCAACATGAAATCTAACATCGCCCTCATCGGTTTCATGGGCACGGGCAAATCGGCGGTAGGCAAGCTGATGGCGCAAAAGATGCATAAAGAGTTCGTCGAACTTGATGCCGTTATCGCCGCCAAAGCCGGCAAGTCCATCCCGGAAATTTTCCGCCAGGATGGCGAGATTCGTTTTCGCGAGTTGGAAATCGAGGCAGTGCGAGAAGTAGCGACGAAAAAGAACGCCGTCATTGACTGCGGTGGCGGCGTCGTGCTTAATTCCATCAACATTGACCGCCTGAAAAAGGAAAGCGTTATAATATGCCTGACGGCTTCGCTCCCGGTTATCTTGAAAAGAACCCCCGGCGCTAGTCGACCCTTACTCCCAGCCAAGAATCGTGCACAGTTTGTAAAGAATATATTGGCATACCGCCGTCCCCTTTACCGCCGGGCGGCGGATATCATGGTGAACACGTCTCGGCTGGATACCAATGCCGTTGTAGAAAAAATACTCAAGCTGTTGAAAAAATATGAAAGCCACGATTAGTAAAAGCATTATAAAAGGTAGTGTGTCTATCCCTGCTTCAAAAAGCCTGACCATTCGGGCGCTGATGTGCGCCGCCTTGAGCGACGGCGAAAGCAAAATTATCCACCCGCTGGTTAGCGATGATACTAATGCTGCCGCTTCCGTGCTGACGCAGGTCGGCGCCGTTATCCGTAAGGAGGGTGATGTTTGGAAAGTCACCGGCGGCACGCTGTACGCCGCTCAAGCCGACCTTGACTGCGGCGAGTCCGCCGCCACCTTAAGGTTTATGATGGCCATCTGCTCCCTTATTCCCGGTCGTCATCGGCTGGTCGGCGGACTTTCTTTAAGCAAACGGACGGTGGGCACGCTCGTTGACGTGCTGCAAAAACTGGGCATCAAAATTTCCACAGAAAGACCAGGGACAGCGCCGGTAGAAATTGAAGGGGGCTCCTTTTATGGTGGCGTGACGGAAATCCCAGGCGACGTCAGCTCGCAGTTTATTTCTGCTT
>JBGOXC010000134.1:0-4398 GCA_041478935.1 Dehalococcoidia bacterium | reverse complement strand
TCCCACATCGAGTATTCTACTTGCACTATTCAGTAACTATTAAGACAGAAAAGTCAGAAGAGATTTAGCTAAAATTACAACTGTTTTTTTCTCTCGTTATACCAATTACTTAATTCATTCCTCCCCCGTCTCCTCGTCCGGTTAAACAAAAGTCCAGATTGTTCAAACGGTAAAGACGAAATTCTTATTTGTAATTACAGCTTCTGGTGCCATCTAAACCCACACCTATTGCTACTTCGCTATATTAATAAAGTATTGATTTCTTGTTAATGTATTATTACTCCATCTCAACGCCGGTTGCTTTAATAAGTTCTTAACAATTTCCTGTTATAGTCTTACCGAAATCATTGAATTTGAAAAATATCATTACTATTTTAAAACAGCGACATCACATACAGGTGCCCTTGCACCGGAAAAAGTGGAGGAGATAATCATGAAATTTTTAAGGATAATACTAATACTATTAGCACTTAGTGCCACCTGCATTCTGCCTCTCGGCTGTGGTTCTGACGCATCATCCACGCAACAGACATATACCGTACAGCGTGGTAATATAACCACAGAAATTACCAGCGTCGGCAACCTGGAGTATTCCAAAACAGTGGACTTGACCTTTGAGATAGATTGCACTGTGTCTGAAGTCCTGGTAGAAGCAGGTGATTCTGTCAAACAAGGTCAGGTGCTATGCCGTTTTGATGAGTCGATATGGGAGGGTGAGATTAATACACTGATGAATCAGGCGGCGGCGGCTCGGTATAGCCTGACTACTGCACAACTCGGTGTGATTAAGGCTGAGCAGAATTTAGCTTTAGCCCAGCAAGGTATAATCACAGCTAATAATACAATCATATCCTTACAGATTGCCGTACTCCAAGCCCAAATAAATCTTGATAATGCCGAAACGACGCTGGAGCAGTTAAAAAATTCTAGTTCTGACCCGGTTGAGATTCAAATAGCCGAGTTGCGAGTGGAACTGGCCCGAGGAGAACTAAACATTGCCGAAATGAATCTAAATATCGCTATCATCTACAATATGCAAATGGCATTGGCAGCTGTCGATGATGCTACAGCAGCATTGGATAATGCCCAAAAAGCTGTGATTGATGCGCAAAAAAAGCTGGATGTAGCCAACCAGACTTTATCCGACGCCCAGAATGCCGGTCCCCAAGTTACAGCACCAATTGACGGCTTAATCACTGATGCTTATGTTACCAGCGACCAAGAGGTAAAGAGTGGCGACACAGCATTTGTTATTGCTGACCCAACTAAATTTGAAGCTACGATCATGGTTAGTGAACAAAATATCTCAAAGGTTGAGCTTGGGGCACAAGCCACGGTAGAGATAGAAGCCTTGAACGGAGTAAGTATCCCAGCTACGGTTAGTTTCGTTTCACCAAAGGCTACAATACAATCCAGCGTAGTAAATTACGAAGTACATGTTGAACTGACATCACTTTCATCCATTACTTCCAATCAAACTCCGGTTAATAGTTTTCCATCTTCGGGTAACACTTCTGCCGACAGGCCGCCATTTGGAGAATTCGGGCAATTACCTGCCAGCGATAACCTGACCCAGGAACAAATAAATGAGATACAACAACAACAACAGTCGATTAAAACATCATTGGCCGATGTTCAACTCACCCAAGGTATGACAGCTACCATCAGTATCATTACTGCCCAGGCTACTAACGTCCTGCTGGTACCCACCCAGGCTATTAGCATCCAGGGTACACAAACTACGATTCAAGTGCTGGTAAACGGCATAGTGGAAACACGCCAGGTAGTAACCGGCATCAGTAACTCATCTTACACCGAGATAACCAGCGGGCTTAGTGAAGGTGACCAGGTGCTGGTGTCCCAGTCAAGCTCAAGTTCCAGTACCAGTTCAAGTTCCAACACCGTTCCCACCTTTAGTCCCGGCAATAACATGGAACCGCCGACAGGAACCGGGGAGCAGGGAGGTAACTTATTTGGAGGATAACAATGCGATGATCCGATTACAGTATTTGACCAAAGTTTATCCTATGGGCAAAAGGGATTTAACGGTACTTAAAAACATAACGTTGAATATTAGGCAGGGCGAAATGGTAGCAATTATGGGGGCATCCGGATCAGGCAAGACGACCCTACTCAATCTTATCGGATGCCTGGATAGACCGACATCAGGCAGCTACTTTTTTGAAGGTAAAGAAGTCAGTGAACTTAACAACGTAGAATTAGCTCGCATTAGAGGACAGAGGATAGGTTTTATCTTCCAGACCTTTAATCTACTGTCACGTATAACGGCACTGGCTAATGTGGAACTAGGTATGACATACGCTGGCGGGATTGACCATGAGCGTGCCAGAGATGCTCTTAACAAAGTCGGCTTGGCTGACAGAGCAAACCATCGCCCCGTCGAGCTTTCGGGAGGAGAGCAACAGAGAGTAGCTATCGCCCGGGCTCTAGTAAAAAATCCTTCTTTATTTCTGGCAGACGAACCTACCGGTCAACTAGACAGCCGCTCCGGTGAAGAGATAATAAACATCCTGACTTCCATGCATGCCGAGCGAGGCATCACTTTACTAGTGGTGACTCATGATGATAATATAGCCCACAATTGTCAGCGGATAATCCACCTCAAAGATGGCGAGGTCATCGCGGAAGAAAACATATGAAAAAGTTGTTTAATTATCTACATGTAATCTGGTCTACGGTATGGATTGGTATCAGCACGCATAAGTCACGTAGCTTTCTAACCATACTTGGCATCGTTATCGGTGTAGCCTCTGTAATCGTTCTTATGTCCATTGGTAACGGCTCTAAAGAAGATATTTTGAATCGTGTTGGGAGTCTTGGCGTTAACCTTGTTACCATCCGTCCTGGAGCAGTGACCTTTAGCGGCGTTCGTGGGGCGCCAGGCGAGGCTTCAACCCTAACTCTTGAAGATGCTGAAGCTATAAGCCAACTCCCTTATATCGAGAAGGTAGCTTCTTCATATTCGCGCTCAATGCAACTGATCGCTAATGGCAATAATTTAAACGGCACTGTTAACGGAATAACACCGGATTACTTGACAGTCAATAACCTTAATATTACCAGCGGTCGTATGTTCTCTGATTTTGAATACAATCAAGGGTTAACAGTTGTCATAATTGGCTCTAATATAAAAGATACTTTATTCCCCGATACCGACCCGTTAGGACAGCAAATACGCATGGGTAATATTGTTGTGACGGTTATCGGTGTCCTAGAGAGCGAGGGGCAGTCATTTGGTACTCCCGATGATTCCATTTTAGTGCCACTAACGGTAATGCAACAGACAGTAGCCCAACCACGGACCACTAATGGTGGGCATGTAGTATCATCTATATCTTTGGAAATAACCGACCAGAGTTATGCCAGCACCGTTAATGATGAAATCACCACTCTTCTTCGTACTCGACATGAACTTAGTGCCAGTTCAGAAGATGATTTTAGTATCAATTCAATGGCAGAATTGGTTGCCACGGTCTCCGAAACCGCCAATACATTAACACTACTTCTGGGTGCTGTCGCCGGTATTTCTCTATTGGTTGGGGGCATTGGAGTTATGAACATCATGTTAGTATCTGTTCTGGAAAGAACTAGAGAGATAGGCATTCGCAAGGCGTTAGGTGCCAGGGAGCGGGATATATGGACTCAATTCCTCACCGAAGCAGCTGTTTTAACACTAGCCGGCGGCATTATTGGCGTTATTTTCGGTTGGATAGTTTCCGAGATTGTTTCTCGTGTAGCGCAAATAAATACGCTTCTTAGCCCTGGTATAGTTATTCTAGCTGTTTCTGTATCGTTGGTTATTGGCTTGTTCTTTGGTTTTTATCCTGCCTGGAATGCCTCACGTCTTGACCCTATTGAAGCTCTACGTTCTGAATGAAATAGCCTAAGGTATGCTTTCAACTCGGGCAGTATTAATACAATAGACTCCGCTTTAAGTGCGGAGTCTATTATTTCGTGATGGAGATGGGGGAGAGTCGAACTCCACGCTCATTATCAAAATATTGAATTTAAATAAACTAGCTTACGAGCTTGAATAGTAACTGAAAGGTTCTGTCTATTGTACACTGCAGTCCACCATTATGTTCAGTAGATAGAACTAGTAGCTTCTCTTCAATTCTTCCTCTAGGTAACATTGGTATAGTATATGTTAATAATACCTCATCCCCGGTTACTTTCACTTCTTTGACGAAACTTCTGACAAAGGATTTCCTCTCGGCAAGGGAACTCTCGTTCAACACGTTATGTAAGTCATTAACGTAGGCAGTGACAGTTTCTATATCGGCAAGTTCCACTCGCCTATCAGAGAGCTGTAGTTCTAATTCCAATCTTGTTACCTGTAATTGCTCTTGCCGCTGCCTGAGTTGTTGAATCCGTGGC
>JBGOXC010000024.1:0-9017 GCA_041478935.1 Dehalococcoidia bacterium | reverse complement strand
CTGATAAAGTCGTTTACAGTAGTTTATGCCGGATACTTCGGGCTTAAGGGGATTTTCCACGCTATCGGCATAGAACTTTAAGTCTATTCTTCAGTAATAGTAATCGTGATTATCTTATCGCCCTTGAATAAGGGATGTTGGTCGGGATCACGCGCGGTAATATTGAGAAAAGTATTCCAGCCACTGATTAACTGCCCAAAGACGCTATAGGTACCATCCAGGCCAGGCTGGTCAGAATAGCAGATAAAAAACTGGGAGCCGTTGGTATTAGGACCAGAGTTAGCCATAGAGAGAGCGCCAGCGACATGTTTATGTAACGTGATTTCGTTCACGATGGTATAGCCAGGACCGCCGGAACCGGTACCAGTGGGGTCGCCACCTTGAGCCATGAAACCGGGGATAACGCGATGGAAGGTGCAGCCATTATAATATCCCTGCCTGGCAAGAAAAACAAAGTTATTGACTGTAATCGGCACATCTTTGGCAAAGAGTTCCAGAACGAGGTTGCCATTTTCCATTACAATAGTTGCCGTATATTTTTTATTGACGTCGATGGTCATCGGCGGAGGAGCACTCCATTTCATGATTTTTACCTCATTTCCGCAGGATATTGATAAAAGAAATGTTGTAACCAACAAAATACCAATAAGAAATCCAGACAGCAATTTACGCGCCATGAGCTTACTCCTTATGAGCGATTCAGTTCTTTAGAATTCTAGCTTATTTGTGTCTACCGTTCAACATACGCACGAGGGAGAATACCTTGCGGGTTATACCACTTTTATGATAGATTAGGAGAGAGTCCGCGGGCCCGTAGTTCAGTTGGGAGAACGTTTGACTGGCAGTCAAAAGGTAGGGGGTTCGAATCCCCCCGGGTCCACCAAAGAGTCCATATAACAGGTCGGGACCTCGTATTCCCTCCACATAGCACACCAAACCTTTGACTCATTCACAATCGGGTAGTATACTTATTTAAATTATTCTTAGGTTTAGAATAATATTGTATCCACTTTTAACACGAGGCTTAATAGAAGGAATTTAGGAAATGTTTACAAATGTAGAAGGGGCATGATTTGGATATCATCCCCCTTCTAATGAGTTTATGTCAACTTATGACTAATAAACGATATTTAGCCGTATTTTTCCCAGAAAACGATCTTGTTTAAGTCTTTTCTAGGCCTGGGCTTAGGGTCTTCATCAGGATAGCCGAGGGGCACCAAGGAATGCACAAAAATATTATCCGGCAGGTTCAGAGCTTGATGGACTTCTTTAGGAGTTATCGCCCCTACCCAGCAGGTGCCCAATCCCTGATTAACCGCTTCTAGAGTCATATAAGCAATGGCAATCATAAGTTGTTCGCCGGCTTTGATAGTCATGAAAGCGTCTCCCCGCAGGTAAGGCGCGAACACATCATTCTGTAATACAATGTCCTTAAGCTCTTTGGTCATCGCCCCTACAGGAATAAGGCTCTCCAGGGCTTCGCCATGACCTTTTTTAGTGAAGTCATCAATAGTAGCGCAACAGACGATTAAAACGGGGGCTCCGCCGGCTTGAGGCTGCCCGCCGCCAGCTTTGGCTATTTCGGCAATCTTTGCCTTATCCTGAACCACAATAAAGCGCCATGGCTGGGTATTGCCCCACGATGGTGCCCGCCGGCCAGCTTCTAATACCTTTACTATCTTGGCTTTTTCTACTGGCGTGGACTTGTACCTTCTGATACTGCATCTTTTCTGGATTGCTTCCGTTAGTTCCATTTGATATTCCTCCTTATGCTGCCTTATGTTCTTTTATCATTTTAGTGACTTTGGGTGATTTGTCAATGTTGAGCGGCTGTTTAGTTAGAGTTCTATCTCTTTCAAGTCTGCAGCTGGTATAAGCCTAGCTTCGGTGAGGTTTTGAACTTCCGGAAACGTCCAGCCGGGAGCTAACTCTTTAAGAACAAGACCTTCACCAGTAACCTCAATGACGGCAAGGTCGGTGATAATCAAGCCGACGCACTGCCGCGCCGTCAAGGGGTAGGTGCAATTTTTTACCACACGCGGCGTACCCTCCCTGGTTGTATGCAACATGGTGACAATTACTTTTTTAGCGCCAGCAGCGAGGTCCATGCCTCCACCCATCCCTGTAGCCGGGCGGCCAGGACGCCCCCAGTTAGCCAGGTCGCCCTTTTCCGATACCTGATAAGCCCCGAGGACGACGATATCAATATGGCCGCCGCGTATCATATCAAAGGATATGCCGCTATCAAAAAAGCACATGCCTGGCAGCGGGGTGACTGGCTGGTCGGAGGCATTAATCATTTCATAGTCTTTTTCGACATCGGTTGATAAATTACCATAACCTAACATGCCGTTTTCGCTTTGAAAGAAAACTGTTCTGCCTTCGGGGATATAGTTAGCGCAGAGTCCCGGCATACCGTAGCCCAGATTGACCACCGAACCATCGGTGAACTCGCGGGCAGCGCGTAAAGCAATAGTCTGTTCATCAAGGCGGACTTTCATCGCGGCACCTCGACAATGCGATGGACATAGACATGAGGCGTAACGATAACCTCCGGGTCTAACTGACCGACTGGCACCAATTCATCAACTTCTGCGATGGTTATTCTGGCGGCAGTAGCCATAATTGGATTAAAACAACGGGCAGTTTTGCGGTAGACCAGGTTCCCCAGAGTATCAGCTTTATAAGCTTTGATAAGAGCGAAGTCGGCGAACAGGGGTAGCTCTAAAATATACTCTTTATCGTTGATGACCTTCTTCTCTTTGCCTTTTTCAACGATTGTACCTACGCCGACCCGAGTATAAAAACCTCCCAAGCCTCCCGCGCCGCATCTAATTCTCTCGGCCATGGTACCTTGAGGCAGGGTTTCAATTTCAACCTTGCCTGCATTATATGATTTTTCCAGAGGAGAATCAGGCGGCATACCACCCAAAGCCGGCACCGAGCCAATGAACTTTTTAACCTGACCATTCTCGAAAAGGAGTCCCAGGTCATTGTAACCACCAGGTTTCAAACGTTTACTTAATTCAAAACCAACCCCACCCATATTGGCGATAACGGTAAGGTTTTTAGCTCCCTGTTTTGAAAGGGCGGTGATAAGGTTCACGGGTAAGCCGGCGAAAGAGCCAAAGCCGCCGACCATAATAGTAGCTCCATTAAAAATATCAGCGACCGCTGCATCACAATTATGGAAAATCTTGTTTACAGCCAAAATAACTCCATAACTTATTAGATAATACGAATGGAGTGTAGCTTTTTTAACAAGATAAGTCAATTTAAAGCGAATTCTGCCATTTATATCGTCTTAGAGATATGAATTTACCTACTATTGACAATAACTAACGAAGTGCTATATATTAAAGAAACGGTAAGGTATTTCCTTATTTTATTATGAGTAACGAATCTCCAGCCATTGAGCGAAAAGTATTATCCATTTTGAAGATATTAGCCTCCTCGCAGCAAGCCCAAGGGGCGCGGGTTATTGCCAGATATCTGGAAGACCTCGGAATTAAGCTTACGGAAAGAGCGGTAAGATATCACCTTAAATTAACCGACGAAAGAGGGCTGACCGAACTGGTGGGGAGGCGAGACGGCAGAATAATCACCGAGCTGGGCCAGACAGAATTAAAAAAAGCCCTCGTTAGCGATAAGGTGGGGTTTGCCTTTGCCCGGATTGAAGACCTCGCCTTCCGCACAAATTTCAATTTTAAAACCCATACCGGTCTAGTGCCGGTTAACGTCTCCATGTTTAGCAAGGGAGATTTCTCTAAAGCCCTAAAAATTATGAGGGGCATTTTCAAGGCAGGTCTATGTGTCAGTGAGTTGGTAGCTATCGCCCATGAGGGGGAGACTGTCGGGGATATTATCGTGCCGGAAGGAAAGATAGCGTTGGCTACAGTCTGCAGCATCATGGTGAATGGCGCGCTGCTCAAAGCCGGGATACCGGTAGACTCCAGGTTCGGGGGCATACTACAGATACAAAACCACCAGCCTTTACGATTTACGGAACTAATCAACTATGCCGGCAGCTCACTGGATCCATCAGAGATATTTATCCAGGCTAATATGACTTCCGTCACTCAAGCGGCCGAAAACGGTAACGGTGATATTCTGGCGAACTTCCGGGAAATACCGGCGGTTTGCCGCCCTACCGCCCAACAGGTGGTCGCCAAACTAAAGGAAGCCAGAATCGGGGGGTTACTGATGATGGGACATGTCAGTGAGCCGGTCTGCGAGGTGGCGATTGAACTAAGCCGGGTTGGGGCGATTCTCATCGGGGGGCTAAACCCAGTTGCCGCCGCTCATGAGGCAGGCATCGAGAGCGAAAATTACGCCATGAGCACACTAATGGAATACGAAAAGTTAGTAATGATTTATGAGATAGAATGAAAACAATAAAAATTATACCGTGCCTGGATATTAAAGAGGGGAGAGTGGTCAAGGGCATTAACTTCGTCAATTTACGCGACACCCGCGACCCGGTGGAAGCAGCTGCCGCCTACTGTAAACAGGGAGCCGATGAGCTGGTCTTTCTAGATATATTTGCCACGGTGCAAAACAGGAAGACCCGGCTGGAATGGGTCGAAAAAGTACGCGACGTGGTAACAGTTCCCTTCGCCGTCGGCGGAGGAATCGCCAGCGTTGATGATATGAAGGCGTTATTCGACATCGGCGTGGATAAGGTCTCCATCAACACCGCCGCTATAAAAAATCCAACACTGGTGAAGGATGCCGCGAAGAAATTCGGCAAGAAAAGACTGGTGGTAGCCATCGACGGGCGGAAAAACCCTAAAAACAGTCAACAACCCAGGCTGGAGGTAGTGGTCAAAAGCGGGACGGAGGCAACAGGCATGGAAATCGTCGCCTGGGCGAGGCAGGTAGAAAAGCTGGGAGTGGGGGAAATACTACTCACCAGCAAGGACGCCGACGGTACGAAAAACGGCTACGACCTGGAAATGACACGGGCAGTGGCAGAGGCGGTGAAAATACCAGTGACGGCATCGGGCGGAGCAGGGACGTTAGAACACCTTTATGAAGCAGTGACAAAAGGAAAGGCCTCCGCGGTACTGGCAGCTTCAATCTTTCACTTCGGAGAGATAACCATACCCGAAGCCAAGGCATATCTGAAATCCCGAGGTATTCCGGTGAGGGAATAATCGTAGCCAACGAGAATTTTCTGACCTGATGATGCAAGCAGCGGATCGGTAAAATAATCAGAGAATATCAGGAGGATAATAACAAAAAAATGGTAACTGAAGAAGTTAAAACAAATCCATTCGAGATGGCGCAACAACAGATAGACCAGTGCGCCAAAATTCTAAAGCTCGACCCGCAGATCACAGCGATAATCAAAACCCCAATGCGTGAGCTTCACGTAGCGCTGCCGGTGCGCATGGATGACGGCAAAATAAAGGTCTTCCAGGGTTTCCGCGTCCATTATAACGACGCCCGGGGTATAACTAAGGGAGGCATTCGCTTCCATCCGGAAGAGACCATTGATACCGTGCGGGCTTTAGCCTGCTGGATGACATGGAAGTGCGCGGTAGTGGACATTCCATTGGGAGGGGCCAAGGGGGGTATCATCTGCAATCCCAAGGAGATGTCCGAAGGGGAACTAGAGCGCTTAAGCCGGGCATATATCCGCGCCATATACTCATTTATCGGGCCAGAGAAGGATGTACCAGCGCCGGATGTCTACACAACTCCTCAAATCATGGCGTGGATGATGGATGAATATTCAATAATCGCCCAGAAGCCGCAGTTCGGCGTTATCACGGGCAAACCTTTAGCCATCGGCGGTTCGCCGGGCCGCGGTGATGCCACGGCGCGAGGCGGTATGTTTACCATCAGAGAAGCCGCCAAGACACTGGGCATTGACTTGAAAAAAGCCACAGTTGCCGTGCATGGTTATGGTAACGCCGGCTACTACGCCGCCAAGCTTTGCAGCGATATGTTCGGGTCCAAAATAATCGCCGTTTGTGACAGTAAGGGCGGCGTTTGCTCCAGAACAGGCATTGACCCGGAAGAGGCGCTAGCATGCAAGAATAAAACCAGCTCGGTCTGTAACCTGCCCAAGAAGGAGGCTATTACCGCCAAAGAGTTACTGGAAATGGACGTGGATATACTTATCCCGGCGGCGATTGAAAACGTTATTACTAAAAAGAATGCACCGAATATCAAAGCAAAAATCATCGCCGAACTGGCTAACGGACCGACCACGCCGGAAGCCGATGAAATCCTTTATAAGAAGGGCGTGCATACTATCCCGGACTTCCTGTGTAACGCCGGCGGCGTAACTGTTTCTTACTTTGAAATGGTGCAGAATTTCTATGGCTACACCTGGGATATTAAGGACGTATACGACCGACTGGATAAGAAAATGACGGCCGCATACCATTCGGTGCTGAACACCAGCAAGACGTACAAGATTAATATGCGGCAGGCAGCTTATGTGAGGGCAGTGGAACGAGTGGTAGAAGCCATGAAGCTACGCGGCTGGGTATAAATATCAGTTAATTAAAATCAGTTTAGCAACATTAAAAGGGGCTCATCAACGAGCCCCTTTTTTACAGGTATACAATACAACAAATAAAAAAAACGGTTGCGCCATTCACGCAATATCAGGTAAACTGGAAAGCGAACCCCGGGAAGAAGGAATCTTTTTATGCCCAGACGCAACGATATAAAAAAGGTAATGATAATCGGGTCGGGTCCCATCGTCATCGGGCAGGCGTGTGAATTCGATTATTCCGGCACCCAGGCATGCAAAGCCCTGCGCGCGCTCGGCTACGAGATTATCCTCGTCAATTCTAATCCGGCTACTATCATGACCGACCCCGGCATGGCGGACGTAACCTATATCGAACCTCTCAATGTAGAGACTATGACAAAAATTATCGAGAAAGAGCGACCAGATGCTCTTTTACCCAATTTAGGCGGTCAGACGGGGCTGAACTTAAGTTCGTCGCTGGCGGAGCAAGGCATTCTAGATAAATATAACGTAAGAGTAATCGGCGTGGAGCCGGACGCCATCAAGCGCGGCGAGGATAGACTGGCTTTCAAGCAAACGATGAACGAGCTCGGGATAGAAATGCCGCGCAGCGAGATAGCCCAGAGCGTGGAAGAAGCGGAAGCAATCGCAACAGAGCTTGGCTATCCGGTAGTAATCCGCCCGGCGTATACCATGGGGGGGACGGGGGGCGGCCTTGCCTATAATATTGAAGAACTCCGCACCATCGCCAGCCGCGGCATCAGCGCCAGCATGATTGGCCAGATTCTTATCGAGGAATCCGTCGAAGGCTGGGAAGAGCTGGAACTGGAGGTTATCCGCGACCAGAAGAACCAGATGATAACGGTGTGCTTTATCGAAAATGTAGACGCGATGGGCGTGCATACCGGCGATTCTTACTGCACCGCCCCGATGCTGACCATCGATGAAAAATTACAAAAGCGTCTCCAGGAATATTCATACAGAGTGGTGGAAAAGATCGGGGTTATCGGGGGCACCAATATCCAGTTTGCCCATGACCCCAAAACCGACCGGGTGGTGATTATTGAAATTAATCCCAGGACATCAAGGTCTTCAGCACTGGCTTCCAAAGCCACGGGTTTCCCCATAGCACTGATTTCCGCCAAGCTGGCGGCGGGGTTAACGTTAGACGAAATCCCCTATTGGCGCGAGGGCACACTGGATAAATATACACCTTCCGGCGACTATGTGGTGGTTAAATTTTCGCGATGGGCATTCGAGAAGTTCCGCGATGCTATCGACCGACTGGGAACCCAAATGCGCGCCGTCGGCGAGGTAATGAGCATTGGCAAGACTTATAAAGAGGCCTTCCAGAAATCCATTCGCTCGCTGGAGAATGGGCACTACGGATTGGGCTTTGCTAAGGATTTCCATGATAAATCTTTAAACGAACTGATGCAGCTGCTGAACTATCCCACGAGCGAGAGACAATTCATCATATACGAGGCGATACGCAAAGGGGCTAAAATCCAGGAGCTTTATAAGAAGACTTTTATTAAGCCTTATTTCCTCCAACAGATGAAAGAGCTGGTGGAACTGGAAGAGAAAATTCTCGTTTATAAAGGCAAAAAGCTACCGGACAGTCTGCTCAAGCGGGCGAAAAAGGATGGCTTTGCTGATCGATACCTGGCGAAGCTACTCGGGGTAAGCGAGCTGTCCATCCGCGAACAACGCACTAAGCTGGGTGTAGTAGAAGCCTGGGACTATGTGCCGGTCAGCGGGACGGAAAATGCCCGATACTACTACTCCACCTATAACGGGCCGGATAAAACAAAGGTCAGTAACCGGAAAAAGGTGATGGTGCTGGGGGGCGGACCTAACCGCATCGGGCAGGGCATTGAGTTCGACTATTGCTGCGTCCACGCCGCTTTCGCCCTGCGCGAGATGGGCTACGAGACTATCATGGTCAACTGCAATCCGGAAACCGTCTCCACGGATTACGATACTTCAGATAAACTATACTTCGAGCCGCTGACGGTTGAAGACGTGGTGAGTATTTATCAGAAAGAAAAACCAATTGGGGTTATTGTGCAATTCGGCGGGCAGACGCCGCTTAATATCTCCGAGGAGTTGGAAAAATACGGCGTTAAGATATTGGGTACATCGGTGGAATCTATAGATATCGCCTCTGACCGGGGGAGGTTCAGCCAGGTAATGAAAAGATACGGCATACCAATGCCGGAATCCGGCACCGCCAGCACTTTGAAAGAAGCCCTGGTTATCGCCAAGCGCATTGGTTATCCGCTTATCGTACGACCTTCTTATGTGCTCGGGGGGCGGGGCATGGAAATCGTGCACGATGAGGAAGAGCTGCGACTTTATGTCACCGCTGCGGTCGGTGTTACGCCGGACCGCCCGATACTCATCGACCGCTACCTGGAAAACGCCATCGAGACCGAAGCCGATGCCCTCTCTGATGGCGAGGAAGTCTTCATCCCGGCTGTAATGGAGCATATAGAATACGCGGGCGTTCACTCCGGCGATGCCG
>JBGOXC010000081.1:0-5778 GCA_041478935.1 Dehalococcoidia bacterium | reverse complement strand
TGCTCGATAAGCTCAAACCTTTTCATGATTTTTTTCCCGCCTGAATTTTTATGATATCCCCATGCCAGCTAGAAGTCAAAGCCATAATACTGCCGTTTATGATATAATCGTGGCTAGTATATTTCTACACAGGAAGAGGTAGAAATCATGACTGAACCCACCCGCTTAATCTTTTGGAATGTAGATTTTCACTGGCCGATGTATGTCCTGGCGGCTATCGCAGTAGCGATTCTGGTTTATGGCATCGTTATCCATATCCGGCGCTGGAAGGTCGGAACTCCGGCCAACCGCGCCAATAACTGGTCAAAAAGAATCAGAGGCTTCTTTAATTATGCTTTTTATGACCTTATTTTTCACCGCAAGTTTTTCGGCATCGAGAAACCCGTCCGCAAACGGGAGTTTTTCCCCGGCTTAATGCACTTTTTCATCTTCGCGGGTTTTGCCCTACTTTTCCTCGCCACTGTCCTGGAATCTGCCAGCTACTATATTCACGACTTTTTGGTAGGCGACTTTTACCTGGTGTATTCGGTAGTGGCGGATGTCTTCGGGATATTGGCAATTATCGGCATTTTAATGGCGATGTACCGGCGCTATATCTGGAAGCCCGACCGAATCGATAATAAACGGGAAGACCTTGCTGCGTTGATGATTATCCTGGTCGTGCTTATTAGCGGCTTCGTTATTGAAGGATTGCGTATAGCCTCCACCGAACTTGTTGCCGAACCCGGCTGGGCGATATGGTCGCCGGGGGGTTGGGTTTTAGCTAAAGCTTTTTCCGGCGCCAGCCAGAGCGCCTTGCTGGGCTGGCATATTGGTCTATGGTGGTTCCACACCATCTTCTCTTTTGGGCTTTTTGCTTACCTCACCTTTGTAAACTCGCGTCTGTTCCATATCCTTTGGGACCCGGTCAATATATTTTTCCGTAACCTGGGACCTCGCGGCGCACTAGAGCCAATCGTCTTCGAGAAAACGGAGCGATTCGGCGCGAGCAAAATCGAGGATTTTACATGGAAACAGCTGCTCGACCTTGATGCCTGCACGCGCTGCGGCCGCTGCCAGGACGCCTGCCCGGCTTACGCCAGCGGGAAAAAGCTTAACCCCAAGAAGGTGATCATGGACCTTAAAACCCACCTGTATGAAGTCTACCCCGGCCATTTCTCGGTAAAACCGGCGGCGTCCCGTAAGGAGATGCTCGGCGGGGTCATTACCGATGAGGTTCTTTGGGACTGCACCACCTGCCGCGCCTGCCAGCAGGCCTGCCCGATCTTTATAGAGCACGTGGATAAGATAGTGGATATGCGCCGCAACCTGGCGATGGAAAAGAGCCAATTCCCGGAAGCCGTCCAGGAAGCGCTGAAGAGCCTCGGCACACGCGGCCACCCCTACCGCGGCACCACCGCCACGCGGACGACCTGGTGTGAGGGTCTTAATATCAACACTGTCGCCGACGCTAAAGATATTGATATCCTTTATTGGGTGGGCTGCTCCGCCGCTTTAGACGACCGCAACATAAAAGTGGCTAAGGCTACCGCCAAAGTGTTGCAGGCAGCCGGCGTTAAGTTTGCCATCCTGGGGGATGAAGAGGCTTGCTGCGGCGACCCTGCCCGGCGCATGGGCGACGAATATCTCTTCCAGACCCTCTGTAAACAAAATATTGAAATTCTCAAGGGGCACAATGTTAAAAAGATTCTGACCTCTTGCCCCCACTGCTTTAACAGCTTTAAGCATGAGTACCCGCAGTTCGGTGGTGATTTCGACGTCGTGCACCACACACAGTTTTTTGCCGAGCTGCTGAAAAACGGACGCCTTAATATTAAAAACCCCGCCGCTTTAAAAACCGCCTACCACGATTCCTGCTACCTGGGGCGCTATAACGAAATCTACGACGAGCCGCGCCAGATACTGAAAGCCGTCAGCCACCATAACGTCGAACTGCCGCGCCGCCAGTCGGATAGTTTTTGCTGCGGTGGCGGGGGCGGCCATATGTGGATGGAAGAAGACCCGGAAAAGCGCGTCAGCGCCCGCCGCGTAGAGGAAGTTTTAAAAGCCGACGTTAAATGCGTGGCGACCGCCTGCCCTTATTGCCTCACCATGTTCGACGACGGCATAAAAGCTAAAGGCGCAGAGGAAACGGTTAAAGCCGTCGACTTGAGCGAGTTAATAGCGGACTCATTGGAGTAATTGGGTTTACCATGAGCCTGTCGAAGGGGAAATGCGCAGTTGCGCAAATACGCTTTTACGCCTTCGTAGGCAAGGTCACTATCGCCGTACCGGTAACGGTCTTTTCGCCCTGCGGGTTCTCTGCCCAGATATCCACCCGGATTAGATTCTTGCCGGCCTCGATGTATTTTTTAATCACTTTACCGTTGCAGATGATGTCCTCGTGGACTTTATTCATCCCGCGGTAGCTGCCGTTCAACTTAAGCAGTTTGCCCCCTTCCCCCAACCAATCGGTCACCATCTGCCCCAGGAAGGAAAGTGTTAGCCACCCGTGCACAATCACCCCTGGCAGCCCGTTAGCCTGGGCGAAGTCTTTATCGTAATGGATTTGATAAAAATCGCCGGAGGCGCCGGCGTATTTTACCAACTGCATGGTCGTGGGGTATTTGACCAGCGCTGGTAACTCGCTGCCTTCGGTGATATCTTCGTAATAAAACTGTGCCATAAGTCTCCGTTAGTATTTGATATAAGTGTTCTTCCCCTTAACCACCACCTCGCCCCGCTGGTTGGTATAGGTCATCTCGGTAAACATGAAAAGTGTTGGCCCTTCCGCGCCCGGCATCTGCCGCAGCCGGGTCAGCTTGGCCGTGACGGAAATTACGTCGCCCGCCCTGATGGGCTGCAGGTATTCCAGTTCGCTCGTCCCGTTAAGGAGGCGTTTAAGGGGTATATCAATGTTAAAGAGTTTATTCAGTAGTTCTCTGGGCGCGAGAGCGGCGGCGAAGGTCGGCGAGGCTTCCTTAAGCCAGCGTGGATTGGGGTCGTCAATTGCTTCGGCGAATTTACGCAACATACCCTTCTCAATATCGTAGACTTCCGGTCCAAACTCCACGTTGAGCAGGCTCTCCAATTCTTTCGTGATTACCGATTCCCCAGCCAATAGACTGCCTCCGTTAGCAACTGTTAAAACGCTTTATTATAGCGCGATGTTCGGAATATTGCCAATGTTAATTTAATGCCCTACCAACCGCATTTAAACAAAAAAAATAGGAGGGGTTGGTGGTCTTAAGAATCATAGACTAGCCCCTCAACTTCTTCGCCACCCTGGCGCAGTTCTTGCCGAACTCCCAGATTACTCTCATCCCCTCCTCGTCCTTTTCTACATCGCCCTTTTCCCGCCCTATGGCTACATTCCAGTATATCGAGCCGGGGTTAATCATCCCATTGATATGAAACCAGAAGAGCAGTTCGGCAAAAGTGAAATTCTGACCCGCCCGCCGTGCCACCGTTATTGGTCCGCCCACCTTGCCGGTGTATTTCCCACGAGACATGTAACCCGCCCGCTCCAGCAACCCCTTCACCAGCGCCGTGGCCGACCCGTAATACACCGGCGACCCGACGACGATAATGTCCGCCGCCAGCATTTTTGGGTGTATTGGTTGTAAATCGTCCTTGATAGAGCATTCGCCCGGATGCTCGAAGCAGTAGCCGCAGGCGTTGCACCCCCGGACATCGAGTCCTGCCAGCGGTATCAGCTCCGTTTCCAGCCCTTCTTCCGCTAGCGCTTTTAAGCAATGCGCTACCAATATCTCGGTATTGCCCGCTTTCCTCGGGCTGCCGACGATGCCGACTGCTTTCACTTTTAGCCTCCTGAAGTTGTATAAAGCTTATGCTTTTTAATATATTGCGCCACCGCCTCCGGCACGAGGTGGTCGATGGATTCACCCTTCGCCGCGAGTTCTCTAATCTCTGTGGCGCTGATGTCAACCCTGGGTTTATCTAAGAATATCACCTTTTGGGATATGCCCGGCAGCACGCCTTCCAGCGCCTTTAAGCTGGGCTTGGCGTAACCCGGCCGCGGCACCGCCACCAGCGTGCACAGGTTGATTATTTTGGATGGTTCATGCCAGTCCGGCAGCTGCGCCAGTCTGTCCCACCCCAGGATAAAATACAGCTCGTCCCTGCCCGACTTCTTCCTGATTGCCGCGATGGTGTCTGCGGTGTAAGACGGCCCCCTGCGCTCAATCTCTGCGGTTGACACTTTAAGATACTGGCTGCCCTCGGCTGCCAGCTGCAGCATGGCCAGGCGGTGTTTGGCTGGGGTCACGTTTTCATTCGAGCGCGACATTGGCTGGCCCGCCGGCACCAGTAATACCTCATTCAGCTCCAGTGATGTTTTCGCTTCTTCGGCAATCATCAAATGCCCTAAATGCACCGGGTCGAATGTGCCGCCGAAGATGCCTATCTTGTTGACAGACCGCCCCGGTTTATCCCACTCCCAAATGAGTTCGCCGCAGCGCACTTTATCCCCCGCCTTAACCCCCGCCTTCTCTAAAATACTGTTGACGCCATGTTTTTCCAACTGGCGGTTCAGCTGCCAGCGCAATTCGTTGGTGGTAACCCCGCTACCGGCAATCAATCTGTCTAAACCCGGCGCGCGGATAACCCAGGTATCGCCTTCCCTGCTAACCTTGAGGCGGGCTTCTTTAGGCTGGGGACGGAATACCTTACCGGGCTGTTCGGGGCGCTTTTCCGCGTCCGCTTTAGTCTTTAAGACTTCTAATGTCGCTGACATCAGTTCGCTGACGCCCTTACCCGTCGACGCCGAAATATAATGGGCTTTAATCACCGCTGCGGACAGCTCGCTTTTAATAATTTCTAGTTTTTCCTGCACTTCCGGCAGGTCTATTTTATTCAGGGCAACGATTTGTGGTTTTTGTGCCAGTGCCGCGTCGAACATAGCAAGCTCGTTATTCACCTTTATCAAGTCCTCGGTTGGGGTATCCGAAGTTCCGCTTATCATGTGTATCAAGATTTTCGTGCGCATCGCGTGACGCAGGAAATCATGCCCCAGCCCTTTGCCCAGGTGCGCGCCTTCAATCAATCCAGGTATCTCCGCCAGGATTAAACTTTCCATCCCGATGGTTACCACCCCCAACACTGGCTCCAGAGTGGTAAAGGGGTAACTAGCAACTTTCGGCTTGGCTGCTGACGCCGCTGCCAACAGTGTAGACTTCCCCGTATTGGGATAACCAATGATGCCAACATCGGCAATCAGTCTCATCTCCAGCCGCAGTGTTTTTTCTTCTCCCTTTTCACCTCTCTGCGCCAGGCGCGGCGTCTGATTGATGGAGGACTTAAAGTGGACGTTACCCCAACCACCTTTACCCCCCGCCGCTATGAGAATCTCCTCTCCAACGTTGTCAAGGTCAGCCAACATTATCTCATTGCCCTCTTCCTCATTAGCGATAACCATTGTCCCGGCCGGCACCGCCAAGATAAGATCCTTTCCATCTTTACCGTATTTCTTCTTTCCAGCGCCATTATACCCGTTCTCTGCGCGGTACAGCGTTTTATGGGGGTACGCCCGCAGGCTGTCGGTAGATTTATCTGCCTTGATGATAACATCTCCACCCTTGCCGCCATCTCCGCCATCCGGCCCCCCAAAAGGTACATACATCTCCCGGCGGAAGCTAACCGCCCCCTTGCCACCATCCCCGGCTTTAATCTTTATCTCTACTCTATCAAACATAAGATATCCACAAAAACAAATAACAATATGATTATACAACATGTAATATATTAAAGGTTTTTATAATAACACCAGCACTATTAAAC
>JBGOXC010000112.1:0-5135 GCA_041478935.1 Dehalococcoidia bacterium | reverse complement strand
TCTATCGTACAGCCGATGGCGGTAAGCCTGCGATGCGGTGCTGTGCCTATCCATAAATCAATGCCGCCGCCATCCATAGCCGTGGTGCCTTTAAGATACCCATAATCCAGCGGGAATATCAGGGCGGGATATTTGGGATGCTCCGTACCTTTAGGCCTATCGATAACTATTTCCGAGTTTTTTATCAGATTGTCCAACCGCGACCAGAAAAGGGTTTTCATAGCCACCTCTTTATTTCTGTTTTTTCTTCGGTAGGTTGCATTCCACCCCCGTCGGGCAGGACTCACATTCGAGCTGCAGCGTAGTGTGGGTGATATTGAATTCGCTCGCCAGCACTTTATTTACCACCGTCAGGATATCACTACTCCGGCTAACCATCTGGTCGGTAATTCTTAGGTGGGCGCTTAAAGCATAGATGCCGGAAGTAATTGTCCAGATATGTATCTCGTGGATATCTTCCACGCCGGATACTCTTTTTATCGCCGCGGTGACCTTTTCCATTGCTACGTGCGGTGGGACGGACTCCAACAAGATATCCACCGACTCCTTAACGATACGCACCGCCCCCCAGAGAATGACAAAGCCGATAACGATGGCGAGGATGGGGTCGGCGATAGTCCAGCCGGTAAACTGGATGATAATACCGGCGGCAATGACCCCTACCGAGGATATCGTATCACCGATGACGTGCCAGAAGGCGGCTTTTACATTGATGCTTTTACGGCTTCCCCGCCGTAGTAAAAATAGCCCGATAACGTTTGCCACTAAGCCTATCCCCGCCACGATAAGCATCAGCGGGCTTTTAATCGTGGGTTCAGTTTGGAATCTCTGGTAAGCTTCGTAAAAGATAATCGCGGATATCAGAATAAGAACAATGCCGTTAGCCAGAGCGGCCATTATTTCCGCCCGTAGGTAGCCGAAGGTTTTGGTGGGTGTAGCCGGCCGCCGCGCCAGGTTCATGGCTAAAAGGCTCAATCCTAGCGCCAGCGCATCCGTCAGCATGTGCCCGGCGTCGCTTAAGAGGGCAAGGGAGTTACTGAATACCCCGCCCAATATCTCCGCCACCATAATAACCAGCACCAGGACCAACGTGATTTTTAAGGGCTGACTGACGGCGGCATCATGGCTGTGCTCTTCGTGGTGCATACTAATTATTTCTCATAACTTGGAGCCGCATTCGCCGCAGAATCTCGTGCCTGCCGGACTCTGGGCGCCGCACTTTGGACACTTGACTAAAGTAAGATTTGCGCCACAGTTATTGCAGAACTTGCCTTCTCCGGCGGGTTTACCGCATTGGGGACAAATCGTCTGTTTACTCTCGATTGTTCCGGTAAACACCTGTGTCATGCTGGCCTTTGCCTTGATATCATCAACCATCTTGCCGGCTTTGGCAGCGGCTATTTCAACATTCATCCGCGGAGCATCATTAACACAAAGCCCTTCCTGTTCATTCCAATCACTAGCGCAGACCCATTGCCGGCACTTTGGACAGCGCTGGAAGTGACCCTGGGCTTCGTTCTGGGCGAGTCCAAAAGCGGCCTCATGCTCTCGATGCCACTCCGGGCTCATACCTCTAAACCTTTCCGATATCGTGTCGGACCCTCTTTCAATATTACTTCCCACACTTCCCTGTCCGGCTAGAGATGTTCCGATTGAAATTGCCGTTCCGAGACCGCGGAAAAACCCTGCCTTCTTATGGGTTTTTGACTCGATGAACTTTGTTTTATATCCATCTCGGCAAATGTCACAGAAGAAAGTAAACTGGAACCCGGCTTCAGTGCTGTTATCCGCGAAATTACTTGTGAATGATTGTAGTGCCATCATTTCCTCCCTTTTTGTATCAGCGATGTACCGCATATAGTACATTTTTCGTTTATCGGCAGCTGCTCCCTTTTGCAGCCCGGGCAGATAATCGCGATGCGAACGCCGCAGAGTTCACAATAATCTCCAAAGAAAGTTGCCTTGCCGCACCCGGGACAGTAAACTCCTAAGTTTAGTCCGCAATTACTGCATTTCTGCCAGTCTCTCTGTATCGGGTTTCTGCACCTGGGACATCTTAAATCTCCAACCGGGTTTATTTTACCGCAAAATGGGCAGGTGTTTGATTCGGGCGGAACCAACTTGGAGCAATAACGGCAGGGCTGTTTATACCCTGGCATAGTTTAGCCTCCCTTCTCGCCTCCCGGCGGTGTTAAGTCCAGTTATCCCTGGACGGCATAAGTACTTTTCATCATATTTAGCTTGAGGAATCACTCGGTTCTGGATTATCGCCTTCTTTAACATCATCGCCCGTATCTTCTTCGGTATCATCGGCGACTTCGTCTTCGGAAAAATCCGCATCTTCTTCTCCGGCTTTGGTCCACCTGGCAGTATCGTCCGGAGTCGTGACGTTAAACCGGAGCAGGTCCATGGCATCTTGTTGCCACTGCGCATCCGAGGAGTGAATTACCCTGCCGATAAACAGGTTCCTCAAAATTTGGAGAGAAGGAATCTTTTGCATCGCGTACCGGTAATGCTGATACCTTGGGTCTTCCAGTTTTTCGGCCGGTAGATATATCGGCTCCCGCCTGAAATTAATCGTCAGCATACAGCGGTTCATCTTGGTGATAAAGTCATCGGCGGCGTGGTGCAGTTCGTCGATACTTTTAAAGCCCCGATAAGCGTTACGGCTCACCAGCCGGAAAAAGTAGGTCGCCTTCCCGCTGCCTTGTTGGGATATCGCCTCCATCGCCACGGCATTACCCGGCTCGCCAGGATTCAGACTGTAAATCGGGATTAAAAACCAGATATAGTCGCCGGTGAGTCCGCCCATAAGCCCGCGCTTGATGCCTATACACAACTTCTCTTTCTGGGCTAAAGAAACCAAGAAATTATATTCCTCCTTGATATCGGTGGACGCAACTTTTTTCTCCAATCCTACCCAGAGTTCAGGAGATAATGACTCGATGTCACTTCTGCGGGCGGCCTTGCCTTCTTTCATATAACGGGCGGCCTGGCGTATAATAGCCGGATTGGTATTGGGCAGCAATTCTTTTAACGAGGACTGGACGGCGAAAGCAAGGTCATTCATCACTTTTGAAAGGAGCGTTACAGTTGGGTCAAACTGCTTACCCAGCATTGAAAAAGTAATTTTCTCGCCGGAGTCCGTGGTGATAGCCAGTGTAAAATCTTCGTCTTTAATCTCGGAAATATCGCTATAAGGAATCCTGGCTAAATCTGACTTTTCCGGTATGATAACGATGGCCGTATTATACAAGCGTAAATTGCACTTTCCCTTGAGTTTTTCCTTCCCGGTCTCGTCTAGATAGACTACATCCGCTGCTACGTCTGATTTTTGCAGGTTCTCTTTCATCAACATGTCTTTTAAGAACATCTCATTGCGTAAACCGGCTATAACTCTTAAGAAGTCCTCATACTTGTAGCCGAGATTAGATAGAGTGAGGGTTTCATTTGAGGTTAAAACCAGGCGAACCTTATAGTCATTTTCGAATAGCTCGGCAATATCCCGGAACGTCAGAAAAATGACCTCGCCCAATACAGGGAGGATTGTCAGGCTGTCTTCCGCTAGTTGGACGGTCGCCTCGCCATGCGCTGTCTCTTGTCCGCCCGCGTCGCTCAAGGAATAGCTTAACGGGAATTTAAGGAGAACTTTTGGTTTCTTAGATTCGCTTTTAGATTTTTCACCTTTTTTACTGGCGTTTGGCTTGTTCTGGTTCTTGTTGCCCTGGTTCATGCTCGTCTGTAGTACATTCTTTTGGAGCATGCTCATTTGCTTCATCATTTGGTTGATATCGTTTGGGTTAATATTGTTCTGTTTCATATTATTCTCGATGATAACGTCTTATCTAAAGCTAAAATGGTCAGAAAACTCTAAAAGTGAGTCATATTCTGAATATAGGATTAAAAATGGTAAAAGTCAAACTACACATTCAAAACCAGACTTGCCCTCAATTGTTTCTCGCCCTGTTTACGTTATGTTATAATAGCTTCCAGGACGTTAAAATATGCCAGGGACCAGACACAAAGCCAGGACTTTAGCCCTGCAGGCTTTATATGAGGTTGATTCCGTAGCGCGCCCTCCCGAATCGGTCGTGGAGCGCCTGTTATCTGATGCTAAGCTTTCTGAAGAGAACAACGATTTTGTCCGAGAGCTAGTAAAAGGCACGACAAAGAACAGGGATGAAATCGACCGGCATATTCAAAAGCTGGCGCCGGCCTGGCCGGTTAACCAGCTGGCGCTAATCGACCGCAACATATTAAGACTTGCAATCTTCGAGATTTTATTTGATAATAAAGTACCAGTCAAAGTAGCTGTTAACGAGGCGGTTGAACTGGCCAAGACTTTCGGCAGCGAAAGCTCCGCCAAGTTTATAAACGGGGTACTCGGTTCTGTTAGTACCATAGCTAATCGCTAGACGGCTCGCAAAAAGGGGGAAAACGTGGCAACTGCTTTTGAAAAAATTAAGAAACTGGTTGTGGAGCAACTCGGTGTTGAAGAGAAAGATGTTGTCCCCGCTGCCAGCTTTGTTGAGGATTTAGGTGCCGATTCTCTGGACCTGGTAGAGCTTATTATGTCACTGGAAGAAGCCTTCAGCACCACGGAGAAAAAGCTGGAGATACCAGATGAAGCTGCCGAGAAAATCGTTACTATCCAGGATGCCCTCGACTATTTGAAAGAGCAGGGAATAGAGTAATAAACCTATTTTCTATATACTCTTTGCCCAAGCCACGGCGTTAGAAAATATCTGTAAACCATAAAGGCCTTTTCGTTCCTTTTCGCGCGTCCAGCGGGGATGCTGTGTCCAGCGAATGAAGTCCTCTGGGTGGGGCATCATCCCGAAGATCCGCCCGGTATCGTCGCAAATACCAGCGATATCCTTAACCGAACCGTTGGGATTATACGGATAGCCTGCTCCGATCTTTCCTTTATCATTAACGTATTGCACCACGATATTCAGCTTCTCCAATATATCTGGTTCCGCCACCAGTTTGCCCTCGCCGTGTGCAATAGGGACATAAATTGATTTAATGCCTTTGGTAAAAATACAGGGGCTTTTCTTATTTACTTTTAGATACACCCAGCGGCACTCGAACTTGCCCGAATCGTTATTGGTCAGCGTCACCGGCTGGGCACT
>JBGOXC010000173.1:0-3481 GCA_041478935.1 Dehalococcoidia bacterium | reverse complement strand
CTGGTATTTTGGGAGGTATTTAGTACTTTGGTTGAAGTTTGGGTATTAACACATGTGTGGCGAAAGGAATATAATCGGGTAAATTTGCAAAAATTAAGTGATTAAAGTCGCTTACAGCCTTGTACTTATCAGATAAAATATCAATATCTTAGCGTACAAGGAGACTATGATGACGGTTGTAACTATCGAAATGTGGGAAAATTATACCATCGACCAGCGTAGGCAGCTCGCCAAAGATATCACCAAAGCATTTACCAAGCTCGGCATTTCCCCGGATAATATTAATATCATTATGAGGGAAAACCCAAAGAGCTGCTGGGCGGTCAGCGGTAAGCTATGCTCGGACTTCCGAATACCCGAAGGCGCTTAAGCAATAGGTAACGTCAGGTAGCCAAAAAAGTGGGGTAAGTAGAGGGTTTTGATTACTCCGTTAAGAGGAACAAATCGGGGTGGTTGGGGTGGGTGGAGGGATTTGAACCCTCGGTCTTCAGGGCCACAACCTGACGCCTTAGTCCACTGGGCTACACCCACCGCGTAGAACCCTATAATTATAGCGGAAAAACAGGTTAGCTTCAAACGGAAAAGCTATTTCCGGGGCGCTTTAACCACCCCGTCCACTTCTTCCAGGTCATACCACCATTTATATCTTTTGTCCTGTTTGCCGTAACCCCAGACCTCATCCATTTTTACTATAAATTTGTCTAGAAACGGGGCTTTTTTCGCCATCCATCTAACGAGGTCGTGAGTCCATCCTTCCGGTTTGTTCCACGGGCATACCTTGATGCAGCGTCCACACGCCGAACCGTGCGGATTTGTTGTCCTAAATTTGCTGCATTGCCCCGCGTCGAAATGCCAGGTCTCGTAGCCGTTATACATCACCTTACCGCCCTTGGGAATCGCGTTGGCATGGCATTCTACGGCGCATTTCAGGCACTTCTCACAGAATTCCTGCAGGCCAAAATCGATAGGCTTATCAGGTTCCAGCGGCAGGTCGGTGGTTACTACCGCTGCTTTAAAGCGCGTCCCCAAAAACGGATTCAGCACGATACCCGCCCGGCTCATCTCCCCGATCCCTGCTAATACTAACAGTGGCGGCACCACCACCTGGTAGGTCATTGCATGATGCGCTCTAGCCGGGTACCCTAGCCGCCGTATGTAATTAGCCATGACGCAGGATATCAACGCCGTATTGGAATAGCCGATGAAGCTCTGCGAGCCGGAAATCCAGTCGTCACCGGTGGAACCCAACATCGTTTCGTAGTTCTGGTCTACCACTACGACGATGGCGTTTTTGTGGTCGAGTTTGACCTCTTTACCTGCCATGTCGTGGCTGTAAACGGCATATTGTGGTAAGCGGCAGATTCCGACGATGTCCGCCCGTAAAAAGTAGCCCAGTTGTTTGATGTGTCGGCTCAACGCTGTCGGTTCGTCTGGCAGGGGTGCTTTAGTCTTACCCGTCTCTCCATCGACCACTTGTGCCAGGGGTGCCATTGTTTGGTAAAATGCTGCCCCCAAGGGGAATTTAGGCACGAAGCGCATCATTTCTTTTTGCGGTATTAGCCCTAACTCGCCCCGCATCACGCGGGCAAAGCCGTGTTGCCTTTCATCGAATCGGCTAACGCTATCGGTGATTTTTGTGGTGGGCTTCTCCACCCTTTTCAGCTTCTCCATCGGATATGGTCCCAATTGTTTCCTGCTGGTCGCTGCCTTTATATTGATGTTTGTCGCCACGTTGTTTTTCTCCTTTCTGGGAAGAAGTTTTCTACTTTTCGCTGAACTCCACGATGGTCACCCCTTCTCCCCCCTCCCATTTCTCCCCCGCTCTAAAACTCTTCACCAGCGAGTGCCGCCCCAGCTCCCGTCGCACCTGCTCCCGCAATGCTCCCGTCCCCTTGCCGTGGATTATTTTAATCTGTTGGAATCCCGCCATATAAGCATCATGTAAAAATCGCTCTACCTTGGGCAGCGCTTCGTCCACTGTTAGGTAGCGTAGCCGTAGTTCATCGGGCGCCGGTGGGCTGGAATAATATTCTTCCTCTTTCATCCCTATATATTCTCCGCCATTTCGACAAGCTCCTGGGCTTTTTGGTACGCGGTATCTAAAAAGCTTTCTGCCGTGAATCCTTTATTCACTTCCGGGCCATCCACTTCCAGCATTATTGTTCCCTTATAAGTGCTTTTAGGAAACTGTTTCATCACTCCAGGCCAATCAATATTGCCATATCCTGGCAATAAGTGGTCGTCGTTGACGCCGTGATTATCGGAAAAGTGTGTCACCGCCAGCAGTGAGCCCCATTTCCCCAGAGCTTGGCCGCGGAATTCCCCGGCGATGGCGTCATGCGAGGAATCGTAGCAAAAACCAAGATTCGGCGAACGGATATTGGAAAAGACGAAATCGAGGTAATGGTTCCCGTAATCCTCGGCGTTCTCCATGGCGATGGTCACTCCCAGGTTTTCCGCTTTTTTTACCAGTTCGCCGATGATTTGCAGGCCGCTCTGGTTGGTTGGAGGAGGGGTCTTCCCCGCGGATAGGTGAATCACCATGTTGGGAATCTGGTGCTTGCCGCAAAACGAGAGTGATTTTGATAATTGGTCATGTATCACCGACTGTTCGTTTTTTGATTCCGACCATAGGTAGTTGGATTTCCAAAATGGAGCGTGGATGTTGTCCAGTGTCAGCCCGCATTGGCGTACCAGTCCAGGCATCTCGTCGGCTTGGCCGTTTTTCACCATCGGTTCTTCGTTATCAAACCATATACAAGTTGCACTAAAGCCTGCCTTGGCAATTAGTTCCAGGCGTTTTTTCAACGGCAAATCAAAGCCGAACCAGGCAAACATACCTAATGGTAGCATCAAAAATACCCCTAAAACCTATCGTGATGTATAATATCCGCTAGCTTCCGCTTCGGCACATGCCGCACGCCCTTATCGTCCACCCAGATGTTCAGCGAGTCTTTAGCTTCTTCTGCCAGCGGGCTTTCGTCTGGATACCCCATAGCTATCACCAGGGCAATGTCGTAACCATCCGGAATATCTAGCAGCAGCTTTATATCAGCCTCGTTAAACATCAATATTGGGCAGCACCCCAAGCCCTGCTCCAGCGCCGCCAGCATTATATTCTCTGCCGCCAGCCCTACATCGATAAGAGTTACCCGCCGGCGGTTGATATCGCCTTCAAGTGTCTTATTAATCAAGACGAGGGTGTAAGCCTTCGGCGCCTGCTCCGGTTTAGGCCCGCCTTTATCCGGCGGCAGTTTGGCTGACCCTCCAATGTGCTCGAATATACCCGGTAGCACTTTGGCGTCATTAATGACGACATACTCGCAGAGTTGCTGGTTTCGGCCGCTCGGTGCCAATCTCGCCGCGTCAATGCATTTCTCAAGTGCGGCATAGGGCACCGCCTCATTCTTGAACCGCCTTATCGATCGGCGTTTTTTAATTGCTTCATAAACTTCCATTATTTCACCCCCTGAATTTCAAT
>JBGOXC010000229.1:0-2688 GCA_041478935.1 Dehalococcoidia bacterium | reverse complement strand
TGTAGACTGCTCGAAGAACGCCATTCCCCGAAACAGTCACTGCAGTCGGGCTGGAGGCCGTAATTGAGACCTTGACAGCGCCCGTTACCTCCCAGTGATCGAAAAGATATCCCGCAGCTGGAGCTTGCAGTTCAAACATGGGGCAGCCACGTATTTCTTCACCTCCGGTCCCGGATTATCAGCAAAAGCTTCGAGGATTTGCTTGAATTTCATCCTGCCGGAAACACTCGTTTTCCAGTCGCCGAAGTTGACGCCGGAAATAACGCTTAAGCCCCCACCCCCACCACAGCAGTAGTTATCCACACCGTGGGGAGTCATCTCTCGGAATTGGGAACAGAGATAGCGAAGGATGCGCCGCTGCGGCTCGACAATGCCGAGATTCCTAACGATATTACAGGGGTCATGGAGGGTTATCGGAAAGGTATTTTTCGCGGGGTCGAACTTGATTTTACCGCTGAAGACAATGCCCTCCAGGAAAGTCATAACGTCCTGCCGCGGTATGTTCAAATCGCCGGTGAGCAGGCGGTCGGCGACGGTTATCAAAGCTTTATGCTCGTGCCCGCATTCCCCCATGACAATCTTTTTCACTTTAAGTTTACGGGCGATTTGCGCGTGGCGGGTGACAATCCGCGCCAGCTGCACATCATCGTAGAAAAGCCCATAATTCACGCCGTCATAGCCCGGCGCCTCGGAGGAGAGCGTCCAACTGATGCCAGCGGCGTTGCATAATATTGTAAAGGCCATGACGCTCTCCGGGAAAGATAGGATATCACCGGCGCTGTGCAGTAAAAGAACGTCAGCGCCCTCTTTATCCCAAGGAGTCTCAATTTTAATACCCAAAGACTCGGAAAAATCCTCGTCTAGGAATTTGACATTATCCATAGCCACGACGGGACGCATGCCAGTGGGTGAACCAACATTGAGCTGCAGCACCGTGCCTTTTTCGTGAAGCTCTTGAGGCGCCCAGCCCAGCTCCTGACTAAATAGTTTGCGTAACTCACGAGTGATGAGGGCGTTATCAATGCCCAGCGGGCAAGTCTGGGCACAGCGGCGGCAGAGGTTGCAGCGATAAGCCAGCTCGTAGAGCCGAGAAAGGGTCGCCCAGTTAAGTTCGATATCCATACCCTTGAGTTTAGCGGTGAATTTACCGCCTCGCTTGACGTATTTATCAATGAGGCGGCGGAAAATCTCCGAGCGGTAGGTGGGACGATAGAGGTCGTTCTTGCCGCTGGCGAGGTAAACATGGCAGGCATCGCTGCAGGTCTGGCAGCGCGCACAGTACTCCAGCGAAAGTAAGAGGGGCTGTAAAAATGTCCAGTTGTTTTCCTTGCTTAAAAGTTTTTTTAGTCCGGAGATGAATTGCTGTACATACTTTTTTTCTTCTTCCTTGTTTTCCGGCTGCGGCAGGGCGAGGGCAGAAAAGCCATCGAGGTTGCAAACCAGCCTTTGTTGCTGCTCCGTGGTAAGCTGCTTCACACCCGGCAGCTCTTCACTCTTATCGTAAGGCGGCGGCAAGGGTATCAGCTCATCGAGATTAATCTCGCTAAGCTGGATAGAAGCATCTTTAGAAATTTCCGTTAATTTAAGCTGTTTTTTCATCGTTTGGCTTTTTTTCAGCTATCTCTGCCCAGGTTTTACCGGGCGGGATATGGGGAGCAGACCAGGTTGAAGTTTGATGCTTTAGTTCACTTAATCCCACTTCCATCTTTGTATTTAATGGCTCATCGTTCCAGCGCACCGCATGATAGGTAAAATACTTGGTAATAAAGTGTGTCATTGGTGTAAATGGCAAGTACAATATAAATAAGAGGGAGATAATCAAGTGTACCGCCAGATACGTGTTAGTTGTAATAGCGGCATTCAATGTAAAAAGGTCGCGGGTGAAAACACTCATTGTTAAGGCAAAATCACCGACGTAAAACCAGGTAATAATGCCGCTGATAAATATCGCCGCCAGAAAAACGAGACGGAAATATACGGAAAATGAACCAAAGTTTCTTAAGTCAACATCTAGAGTACGCTTTAAGATAAGCCCAATAGCTCCCACCGTCCCCAGAATATAGCCCGCCAGCGCGATAACTGCGGCGATGTTTTTAAAAACATCATTGATGTAACCAGTCATACCGGTAATAATAAACAGGGCGTTAAGTACATGAAATACAATGGAGAGGATAACCATATATATTCCTAGGTGCATAGCAAACGAAAAAGGCCAAAGAGTCCGGTTGTTTTTCCAGACACCTCTAAACAGGAATATTTCACCAGCCATATAGCTGACCACCCCGGTGAGGGATTTCCGCTGCTTTTTATGCCACCACTCGTATTCTTTAGGGTAGGAGTCTTTACGCCTTTTTTTAGGTTTTTTGTGGGGTATTGGTGCCAGCTCCCACCTTAAATGCGTCGGCATCCTGACAATAGCCAGTATGCGGTAGACCATTAGAATCAGGAAAATACCTAAAGCGCAAAAAACGAAAAAATGCCAGTAAAAACCAGTCATCAATAGGTCCAGCCTTACTTCATACTATCAATGATGAATCCCGCCGCCAATCTACAACCAAGCCCCGGCGGCAAGCCGCATTTTTCGAAGCCTTTTTCACCAGCGAAGGTCATCATTGCCGCCTCACTATCACCGGGATTCAGCCTACGCCCGATTACCACCGTCTCAATAATATCCGAGCAGTAGAGATG
>JBGOXC010000234.1:0-2593 GCA_041478935.1 Dehalococcoidia bacterium | reverse complement strand
TGGCCCCCGCAAGTTTGAGATAAGGGATATCCCCATGCCCAAGATTACCCCGGATGAAATGCTAGTGAAGATTGAAGCCTGCGGGGTCTGCTCCAGCGATATGCCGGGTTACGTGGATTCCCAAAGCGAGGAAATGAAAAAGCATAATCCCTTCCCACGTCGGGCGGGGCATGAGCCAGCCGGCACGATAGTGGAGGTGGGGAAGAACATTAAAGGATTCAAGGAAGGGGATAGAATTACCGGATTCTGGCCGGCGGACTGTTATGCCGAATACACCGTCTGCGACCCCAATAACCGTACTGCGCGTGGTCATGGCTCCGTCATTGAAAAGATTCCTGATGGCGTACCTTTTGAATATGCACTGGGTGAGCCATTAATGAGTATTACCTCTATCACCCGCACTGCCACGCCGGAGTTCGGCGACTACGTTTTCCAGGTTGGGGCGGGTTTTATGGGGCTAGGTATTATCGCCGGGGTGGCACATCCTAAATTAAGAGAATATATCGTAGCTGACCTTGATGATAGCAGATTGAAGCTGGCAAAAGAATTAGGCGCTACTATTACCCTTAATCCCAGTAAAGTGAATGTTACCGCCGAGGTAATGAAGATAACCGGCGGGCGGGGTGTTGATGTGGCTATCGAGGTGGTTGGTCATCCGCCGGGCGTTAAAATGGTCGGCGAGGTTATTAAAACCAACCGAGCCAAAATTATCATGGTCGGCTGGCATCAGACGCCGGATACTTACGAGTTATTCAGCTGGATAAAATGCCCCATCATCTACAGTCCACAGGGTATCGGCATGTCCACGGACTACCAGAGCGAGTTGGTGCGCGCCATGTGGGCGGTAAAAAACAACGTCTTCCCCATGAAAAAGCTAGTGACGCATAAATATAAGCTGGAGGATATCGATAAAGCCTTCCAGGACAATTTAAACAGAACACCGGGCTATATTAAAGGCGTGATAATGCCTTTTATGAAATAAGAAACATTGAACTATAAGAAGGAGGTTTTATGAAACTAGGCAGATTTATTGTTGACACCCACGTTCATTCCCAGCGCCATGCCGCCGGTAAAGCCCTGAAAGGCTCTAAGGACTTTGATAAGCTGGGCCAGGTCATGGGGCAAATGGAAGCCTATGACAACTCCCCCAGGCTTCTCTACGACATGCAATGCTACGGTGTTGACATGTGCATTATCGAGCCGGCTTTCGGCATGACCAACAAGACCAACGTGGCGCAGGTGAAAGCCCACCCGGATAAGTTCGCTGCCTGCTGCTGGCCCAAGGAATACCAAGACCTCTGCGCCTCTGGAGATGAGGAGTGGACGATTAAGGGCTTCTGCGATGCCCTGGCTGCTTTGCTCAAAACCGGCAACTACGTTGGCATTGGTGAGATGGTGCTTATACCAATGCGTAAGCCCAAGGCAGGTCAGCCCCCGCGCTTCCAGACCGAGGAAGAAATCATGACGAACTGCCTCAAGGTCATGGAGGTCTGCCGCGCTTACCAGGTGCCCATGCGCTATCATACCGGCACGCCCGGTGGCTATGCCATTGCCTATCACGGCGCGCAGTTCACCTATAATCCTCTCTGGGTGCATACATTAGCCGTCGCTATGCCGGATGTGCCGATTATCCTGGAGCACGCCGGCATTGAGGGTGGCTGGTGGGAGTGGTTTTATGAGTGCTGTCTCCACGTCGCCGCCAGCCATAAAAACATCTACCTGGAAACAGGACGCTGGTGGACAGAGCTATATTACAAAGCCCTGAATGACCCTTCCGTCGGTGCGGATAAGCTCATCTGGGGCACGGACTGGGGTGCCAGCCTGCCGGTTTATTCCCAGCTTAACCGCTACCCGCCGGGCTATACCCGCCAGGATTTAAGGCAAGGCATACCGCGGCACCAGGTGGATATCTGGGGGTGGAGTTTAAAGCAAATCCAGCGGCTGGACATCAATCAAGACGATATGAACCTGATGCTGGGCGGCAATGCCGTGAGGCTTTTTAAACTGCCGAACCCGGGCGGCTTAACGCGCATGTTTAAATTCACGGAAGAACCTACGGTATCGCCGCCGCCATCTCGTTCTTCCACTTAATTGAACGAAAATATTATAGTTTGACACAGTTGCCTTGGATGGCTAAACTTGTGTTGGAACGCCGTTATATCGCGATACATAGAAAGGAGCCAACATGAACAAAAAGAAATCCAGTTTTACCAAACTCCAACATGTAGGCGTGGTTGTTAAGGACATTAAAAAAGCCATTAAGTTTTTTAAGTCTTTGGGCATCGGACCCTTTACCGCTCCGGGCGTTAAACCGGGTAAGCCGCCAATTTTTTCTATTCCGTTTAAAGGCGAATTGCACGGTAAACCTGCCGCGTGGACTACCACTCTTAGCTTCGCCAAAATGGGCGATGTTGAACTGGAGCTATTAGAGCCTACCGAGGGCAACCAGGCGCTTAAAGAATCGCTGGATAAAACCGGCGAAGGGCTGCATCACATCGGCTTTTTAACGGACGACCTGGACGCAGAAATAGCTAATTTTAAGAAAAACGGCGTCGGCATCTGGACTTTAGCCCGTGAGGAAGGCGGCGGTGGT
>JBGOXC010000236.1:0-2567 GCA_041478935.1 Dehalococcoidia bacterium | reverse complement strand
TCGAGGACATAGACGTAAAGAAAAAATTATTTACCGAGCTGGATGAAATCTGTAAGCCGGACGCTATTCTAGCGACCAATACCTCATCCCTCCCCATCGGCGTGATTGCCACCGCCACCAAAAAGCCCGGTCGCGTCATTGGCATTCACTTTATGAACCCGGTGCCGGTGATGAAGGGCGTTGAAGTTATACCCCATAAGGCCACTAAAGCTGAAGTCCTCGAAGCTTCCAAAGAATTCGTTAAGAAAATCGGCAAAGAGCCCTGTGAAGCCGCCGACCATGCTGGTTTCATCGTCTCGCGACTGGTGGATGCATTGATGAACGAGGCTTTCTACTGCGTCATGGATGGCAACAAACCGGCAGAGGTGGATAAAGCCATAAAACTCTGTCTGAACCACCCGATGGGACCGTTGGAGCTTTGCGACCTCGCCGGCGCTGATGTGGTCATGCATGGACTGGAGACGATGTACGAAGAGTTTGGAGAACGTCTTATGCCCGCCCCGCTCTTGAAGAATATGGTGCAAGCTGGCAAACTCGGCCGCAAGACCGGGGGCGGCTTTTACGAGTATCCCCCGAAATAGGTTTTAAACCGGTTAAAATACTCAATCAAGAAAGGAAAGAAAAATGGCAAATGCTAAAGATGTTGTAATTGTAGGTGCAGTAAGGACGCCGTTCGGCAGGTTCGGCGGTTCCCTTGCCAATATAGACTATTACGAACTGGGCGCTATCCCGATGCGGGAAGTCGTAAAAAGGGTGGGCGTCAAGCCCGATGTAGTGCAGGAGGTATTCTGGGGCGTCGGTGATACTTCTGCCTGCCGCGACCCATACACGCCGGTCGCCGCCCGCCAGTCGCTCATCAGGGCGGGACTTCCTCACGAGACGGTATCCATCTCCTTCGATATGGCTTGCGTCTCCGCCATGCACGCCGTCAAACTGGCGGCGATGGAAATGGCAGCCGGAGAGATTGAAACCGCCATCGCAGGCGGCGCCGCATCATTCGGGCAGTCACCCTTGGTGGTGAGGAATCTTAGGTTTAACGGTTACCGCCTGACCGACGTCAAGATGGAAGACCCGCTGGTAGCCCTGGGCTACAAAGACTTCAATCCCGTTTCCGTCGATAGCGACAACGTGGCTTTTGAATACAAGTTCACCCGCGAGGACATGGACGAGTGGTCGACCCGCAGCCACACCAACTACGGTAAGGCTTGGGAAGCCGGCAAGTTCAAGGATGAGATGATGCCGATGTCCATACCCCAGCCTAAGGGCGACCCCAAGACGCTGGATATAGATGAGCAGTACCGCCCCGGCACTACCATGGAGGGATTGGCGAAGCTAAAACCGATTTACAATACCCGCATGATAACCGCCGGCAACGCTCCTGGTCTCAACGACGGCGCGACGGCTATCCTGATGATGACCCGCGGGAAGGCGCAGCAACTGGGGCTGAAAGTCTTGGGCACTGTGGTAGCGTCGGTATCAATTGCTCTCAATGCCAGCCGCATGCCGGAAGGTCCCGGTAATGCCATGCTGAAAGCCCTGAAGAAAGCCAGCCTGACCTTTGACGATATCACGGTCATGGAAATCAACGAGGCTTTTGCCTGCGTGCCCCTGGTATCCATGATGGTTGCGGCGGATAAAGATAAGAATAAATACAAGGCATTGCGTGAGAAGATGAATGTCAACGGCAGCGCTATCGCCATCGGGCATCCCAACACCGCCAGCGGCGCCAGGGTTATTATGAACCTAATGTACGAACTCCAGCGGCGGGGCGGCGGCTATGCCATGGGCGCTATCTGCGGTGGTCTCGCCCAGGCTGACGCCTGCATTATCAAAGTAGAATAAGAAAATAATGTTGTCATTGCGAGGAGTCCTTCGTCAATGCTCAGGATAAATTCCATGACGAGGCAATCTCGAATACGGTGATAGAGATTGCTTCGCGGAGTCTACCCTGAGCGTAGCGTGAGGGTTCGTAATGACAAGCTAGTGAAAAAATTAAACCGTAAGGAGTATTGCATGGATGTATCTAAGTTTTCTTTAAAAGGCAAAGTCGCCCTCATCCTCGGCGGAGCGGGAGATATCGGTAGGGCTATCGCCGAGACCTATTCACTGGCTGGCGCCGATGTCGTTATCAGCAGCCGCAAGCAGGAAAACCTGGATAAAGTCGCTACGGAAATCAGTGCCAAGTCCAAGGGTAAGGTTGTCGGCATTGCTGGACATCTCGGAAAACTGGACACAATCAAAGCGCTGGTAGATGCGATTATGAAGGATTTTAAGCGTATCGATATCGTGGTGAACAGCTCCGGCTCCAGCTTTATGGTGCCCCTCACGGACGTCGAGGAATGGCAATGGGATAACGTAATGAGCGTTAATGTTAAGGGACCTTTCTTCCTATGCAAGCAGATTGCCCCCATCATGAAAGAGCAGGGCGGCGGCTGTATTATCAATATCACTTCCTACATGGGCATCCGCACGGAGGAAACGCTGGGCGTTTACTGCATCAGCAAGGCGGCCGTTATCCATATGACCCGCGTCATGGCCAAGGAGTGGGGCAAGTGGAATATTCGCGT